>SLOV01000180.1 GCA_007132345.1 Kiritimatiellia bacterium | reverse complement strand
TCTCATCCCGGTCTTTCCCTCCGCACCGTCGGAGAAAAGCGCTTTCAAGAAAGCGCACTCCAAATCGCTTTTGGAGTGCGGGTTCTCGAACCCGCTTTCCCTCGCGCCTTCTCGAAGGCGCGGCCAAGTTCCGGTGCGCCACTCTCATCCCCGTCTTTCCCTTCGCACCGTTGGGGAAAAGCGCTTTCAAGAAAGCGCACTCCAAATCGCTTTTGGAGTGCCTCCGCTTCCCCTCAAAAATCATCCACCACTTGTACATGATCGATCTTGAATCCATACACCGTCTTAACCATAGCCGGACTGGCGGTGCGCTCGAACCACGCCGCGCTGCACCAGCGGTATTGGTTAGCGACCGGCACGAGCCCGTGCCGAACCGGATTCTGGTGGACGTAGTTCAGCCGCGCGAGATAGCTCTTTTCGAAGGTCAGCCGGGTTTCCCAATAATTGTGCCAGACCGTGCGTCCTGGCGTGTCGTCCAGCTTGTTCAGCCACGCCGACGCGCGACCGTGAAGGTGTTTAAGAAACGCGCTCAAGTTGGTGGCGTCCGGCGCGTCCTCGGGCGAGTGCCCGACAAAGTGGTAATGGTTCGGGAAGACGGCCCATGCCTCCAATTGCCATCCATACTGGGCGGCGTATTTCAGCAACCCGTTGTGAAGTCCGGCGAGTCGCTCCCCGTCGGTATAGAACTTCTCTTTGCCGTAGGTCCCGGCTGTCACGATGTACGTCCCGGCCTCGGAGAGGCGATGCAGCGGGGCGTGGGGCCAGTGCGGCGCGGACATCATGCGGTGAATTCTAATGAGCCGGTGACTGGATTCAAGATTAATCCTGGCTTTCTCGAAGGCGCGGCCAAGTTCCGGTGCGTTTCTCTCATCCCCGTCTTTTCCTCCGCACCGTTGGGGAAAAGCGCTTTCAAGAAAGCGCACTCCAAATCTCTCTTGGAGTGCGGGTTCTCGAACCCGCTTTCCCCCGCGCCTTCTCGAAGGCGCGGCCATCTCCATCTTCACCAATCACTTTCATTTCGCCCTAGCCCCCATCCATTACCAGAAAGGATTTACCAATGACCTCACTCCCAACCGCCCTTCATCCCCTCTGGTTCTGTCTCCCTTTCCTCCTGGCCGCTGTCTATCCCGCACAGGCCGGCGCTCCGCTCCCCCCGCTCCGCGTCGAGGACGGGCGCATCGTGGATGACACCTCCCAGCCCGTGGTCCTCCGAGGCGTCAATCTCGGCAACTGGCTCATGCTGGAAATGTGGATGCTCGCGCATAGCGAAGAGGGCGTCCACGACCAGTACCAATTGGAGCAAACCCTGGCCCGCCGGTTCGGCGAAGAAGAACGGCAGCGCCTCATGGAGATCTACCGCGAGAACTGGATCACCGAGCGCGACTTCGAAATCGTTCGCTCCTTTGACATGAACGTGGTCCGGCTTCCCATCAATTACGAGCTGCTGGAAAGCGACGACGAGCCCTTCACCCTCAGGCCCAACGCCTGGAAATGGATCGACCGCGCCATCGAAATGGCCGAAGCGCAGGGTCTCTACATCATTCTGGACATGCACGGCGCACCCGGGCGACAGAGCGCCATGGATCACACCGGTCGCAGCGGGTATAACCGGTTATGGACCGACCCCGAAGCGCAGGACCGCCTCCACTGGCTCTGGCGGGAAATCGCCAAGCGCTACAAAGGCCGCTCTTCCATCGCGATGTTTGACCTGATCAACGAACCCTGGGGGGGAACGCACCAGCAGCTTCGCGAGATCATCGTGAGCCTGTATGAAGAGGTGCGGGCCGTGGACCCGGACCGCATCATCATCTTTCACGGCCACTATGCAGGCATCGACTTCTACGGCGATCCCGCCGCGGAGGGGTGGACCAACATGGTCTTCTCGATGCATTTCTACCCCGGCTTCTTCGGTTGGGGCCGGCCTACGCCCCACGTGCATCGCGACTTTCTGCACGGCGGCCTGTACGGCTGGAAAGCGCGCATGGAGCAGTTGAACACCCCGCTGTTCATCGGCGAGTTCAACGTTGTTTCGCGCCGGGCGGGCGGCGCGGAGATGATGCGGCGCTACTACGATTTCTACGCCGAGCAGGGCTGGCCGGCCACCATGTGGTCCTACAAAGTGCTGACCCGTGGCGGCGGCAATCAGGATGGATCCTGGGGCATGGTGACCAACGCGGAGCACTTGCCGGAGATTCGCTTCTCGGAGGCCAGCGCCGAGGAGATCGAGGCGTGGTTCCGCTCCTTGTCGACCCTGCCCATCGCGGTCTACGAAGACCTTCGCTATTGGCTCACCGCGGATGCCTCGCCCTCTCCCCTCGATGAGCTGCCCCCGCTTCTCACGGAGGCGCCCCATCACGATCCGCTCCCAGACGGCTGGCAGGCCACCGATATTGGCAATGCGCAGCCGGGCGGCGGGCAGCAGATTGTCTCTTCAGACGAGTGGCACATTTACGGCGGTGGTGCCAACATCTGGGGCACGCTCGATTCCTTCCGCTTCGTCTGGCGCAAGGTCGACGGACCCTTCGAGCTTTCCGCGAACCTGCTGGAGCTGATGGACACACACGATTACGCCAAGGCCGGGCTCATGCTGCGGGATAGCCTGGAACCCGGTTCCGCGCACGTCATGATTTGTGCCTACCCATCCGGCGGCATCGAACTGGCGGTTCGCCAGGAACGTGGCGGCCCCACGGACACCGAGTATCGCGCGGGGCTGAAGCTTCCCGGCGTTCGTTTGAAAATGGCGCGATCGGGTCGTAGAATAAGTCTGATGTATGGCGATTCAATGCACGAAGTGGAGCTGCCTTTTGACAGCGACACGCTCTATGCCGGGCTTGCCGTGCTCAGTCACGACGATGGCCTCTTGACAAAAGCCGCCTTCGAAGAGGTGACCTTTCAAGATCGCTCGGGTCAGGACGAAATGCCTTGAACCTTCCCTGGTCCAGCCACGGGCGCTGCATGGCGCTGACCTTCCTCGTCTGCCTGGGTGCCGTTTGTTCAGCACCGGCGCAGGAGTGGGAACTGGTCTGGGCCGACGAATTCGATGGACCGGACATTGACCTCTCCAAGTGGGAACACGAAGTGAATGCATGGGGCGGCGGCAACAACGAGTTGCAGTATTACACCGACCGCCCCGTGAACTCGTTCATCGAGGATGGAAAGCTGGTCATCCAGGCCTTGCAGGAGACCTTCACCGGGCCGGAAGGCACGCGGAATTACACCTCCGCACGGCTCCGGACCCGGCACCAGGGCGACTGGCTGTATGGTCGCTTCGAGGCCAGCATCAAGCTGCCGTCCGGGCAGGGCATCTGGCCTGCGTTCTGGATGCTGCCGACGGACAGGGTCTATGGCGGCTGGGCGGGCAGCGGAGAGATCGACATTGTCGAACTCATCGGAAGCCAGCCATGGCGCATTCACGGCACGCTCCATTACGGCGGGCGCTTCCCGCAAAACACCAGCAGCGGGGGCGCCCGTTCGGGAATTGATTTCCCGGCAGCCTTTCGCGTGTACGCCATTGAGTGGGACCCCTTCCAATTCCGCTGGTATGTGGATGGCCAGTTATACCACATCGAGAACGATTGGTGGTCCAGCGGCGCGCGTTTTCCGGCCCCGTTCAACCAGCGCTTCCATCTGCTGCTCAACCTGGCGGTGGGCGGAAACTGGCCGGGCCCTCCCGATGAAACAACGATCTTCCCGCAGCGCATGGAAGTGGAATATGTGCGCGTCTACCAGCGCATGCCTGACCTCGGCCCCTTTGTCCCCATCTCCGGCACGGAACCGACCGTCATTCAGGCCGAAGACTATGGCGAGGGCGGATTGGGTTACGCCTATTTTGATAATGACCCCGGCAACGCCGGCGGCGCCTATCGGTCGGACGATGTCGATATCGAAGTGACCAGCGATGTAGGCGGCGGATACAATGTCGGGTGGATTGAAGCCGGCGAGTGGCTGGCCTACCCGGTGAACGTCGAGGCGGCGGGCTTCCACACACTCGTCTTCCGAACCGCCTCGCAGGACGGCAGCAGCTTCCTGCTGAGCAAAGGCGGCGAATCGCTGACCGGGCCCATGCCGGTGCCGGAAACGGGCGGCTGGCAGAGTTGGACGAGTGTCACCCGCTCGAACGTCTTCCTTGCCGCCGGCGAGCAGGTCCTGACGTTCCACGCGCTCGAGGGCGGCTTCAATTTCAACTGGATGCAGTTTATTCCGCCGCCCCCCGACCTCGATACGGACGGCGACGGTATCCCCGACGCCTGGGAAATTCTCTACACCGGAAGCCCCACCGGCCTCGTGGCCCATCTGGACAGCGACGGGGACGGCTTCACGAATTACGAAGAGTACATCGCCGACACCGATCCCACCGACCCGGAATCCAGGCTGACGATGACCAGCGTGGAGGTCGAGGACGGGATGGTCTTCACGGCCTGGCCGGCCTCGACGGCGCGTGTCTATCGGTTGAGACGCTATGCACTCGAGTCCGGTGTCTGGACCGATCTGCTTACGGACATCGTACCCACCGACATTTTTCTTTCCGTTACGAACGCCCCGGCCGAGGCAGGTATGGGTTTCTACCAGATCCGTGTCTCGCTGCCGGAGTGATGGATCACACATACAGCCCTGAAAGGAAGACCGATACGATGAACCGGCGCGCAACTCTCCTTCTATGCATCCTTGCATGTTTTGCCCTGCCCCTTATCGGCCAGGCGCAGTTCACCATCGAACCGACATGGGTGGAGGACTTCGATTACGAAGGCTATCCCGACCCGAACAAGTGGGGCTACGACCTCGGCGGGCATGGCTGGGGCAACGAGGAGTGGCAGCACTATACCGACCGCCTGGAGAACGCGCGGGTCGAGAACGGCATGCTGGTCATCAATGCGTTGCGGGAGGATTACGGCGGAAACGCCTACACCTCGGCCCGCCTTGTCACGCGCGGCAAAGGTGACTGGCTCTATGGGCGAATTGTCGTGCGGGCTCGCTGGAGTAGTGCGCCCGGCACGTGGCCGGCCATCTGGATGCTGCCGACCGACTGGGTCTATGGCGGCTGGCCCGACAGCGGCGAAATCGACCTGATGGAGCATGTGCCCAGTCTCGGGCAGACGATTCAGGGCTCGATTCACACGCGTGACTACTTTTTCCAGATCGGCACGGCCAAGCATGGCCAGATGCACAACATCGAATTCTGGAACTGGCACGACTACGTCCTCGAATGGTATCCGGACCGCATGGATATCCTGCTCAATAACACGCGCTATTTCTCATTCCACAACGAGCAGCGCGGTTATACCGCATGGCCGTTCGATCAGCGCTTCCACCTCTTGCTCAACGTCGCCGTTGGCGGCTGGGGCGGCTGGCCGGACTTCTGGAACGAGCGCATGGAAGTCGAGTTTGTGCGCGTCTACGAATACACCGGGGAGCCGCAGGTCTCCGTGCACCCCGAGGCCTGGTATCGGATCGTGAACCGACAGTCCGGCAAGGTGCTCGATGTGTCGGGCCCGTCGACCGACGATGGTGCGAATATTCACCAGTGGGAGTGGTTCGATATTCCCAACCAGCACTGGCGATTCGAAGCAGCGGGAGACGGATCCCTCCGCATGATCGCGCGCCACAGCGGGAAGGCGGCGGATGTCACCCACGCCTCCTGGGCGGATGGCACGAATGTTCAGCAATGGCCTGTCAATTATAGCCCCGCCCAGGAATGGTGGCTGCAGCCGGTGGGTGGCAGCGGCTACGTGCGAATCCTCAATCGCGAGACGGGCCGCGTTCTGGACGTCGCCGAGTTCAGTAACGACAACGGCGCCAACGTTCAGCAGTGGACCTATGCCGGGAGCCATAACCAGCAATGGATGATCGAGGAAGTTGAGCCGCCCCCAGCCCCGCCTGCGCCCACCGGTTTTCAGGCCGTCGCCGGTGCCGAGCGCGTTACGCTGACATGGAACCCGGTGGTCGGCGTTACGGACTATACCGTCAAGCGGGCCTCGGAGCGCGGCGGGCCTTATACTGTTCTGGCCAGTAACATCACCGTAACCTCCTTTGTGGATCATGATGTCAGCGCCGAAGTCCCTCAATACTACGTCGTCGTCGCGCGGAGCGGCAGCGCCGAAGGGGAGTACTCATCGGAGGTCGGAGCCATTCCGTGGACGCTCGTGCTCGCCATCAACGCGGGCGGTGAAGAGGTCGCGCCGTTCGGGGCCGATGCTGCCTTCTCCGGCGGAAACCAGTCGGCTGGCGACGAAGTCATCGACCTTGTGGACATCGTGAATCCGGCGCCCCACGGGGTCTACCAATCCGAACGCTACGGCCCAATGACCTACACCTTGTCCGACCTCACCCCCGGCGAGACCTACCGGGTTCGGCTTCATTTCGCAGAGCGATTCTGGAATGCGGCGGGGAACCGACGCTTCCATGTGCTGGTCAACGATCAGGCTTTTCTCGCGAACCTGGACATCTTCGCGACCGCAGGCCGCAACAAGGCACTGGTGCGCGAACGCGATGCCACGGCCAATGCGTCCGGGCAGGTGGTGGTTCAGTTCCTTCCTGCCCCCAACGCCGACCAACCCACCGTGAGCGGACTGGAAGTATGGCAGGGGCCAGGCCTGGCACCCCCTCAACTATCGATCAGCATGGAAGACAACTCCGTGCTCCTCGAATGGCCCGCCTCGGCTTCGCTCTTCAACCTCTACGCGACGGAAACGAGCGTGCCGCTGTTGTGGGAGCCGGTTCACGACGAGCCCGTTGTCCACGGAGAGACGAACCGGGTCACGCTCCCCGCCTTCGGCCCAGGTCAGTTCTTCATGCTCTCGGCGCCGTAGCCCATGTCCAAGGTGGTTCCGCGAGCGAAGCCGGAAACAGATGGTTTCATGGCCGAAATATGACAGCAGATATACCTGATTTTTTATCAGAATCCCCTTGAAACAAGTGCGAGGAGTGCGTAGTTTAACTCTAATTTATCGCGACCAGGTGCATGAGGTTGGGCTTTCAAGATTGCTGTAGATTGAAGCGGAATTCCGTAAATCGTCACCCCTCCAGCCACCGGCGCATCGCGGCGATTCTGTCAATTCTTTTTGTTGGTGCCGCTTGTTCCGCTCAGGCACAAGCATGGGAACTCGTTTGGTCCGACGAGTTCGATGGACCGGGAATTGACCTGACCAAGTGGGAACACGAGGTAAATGCGTGGGGCGGCGGCAATAACGAGCTTCAATATTACACCGACCGCCCGGTGAACTCGTTTATCGAGGACGGGAAGCTGGTCATACAGGCCTTGCAGGAAAACTTCACCGGACCGGAGGGCACGCGGGATTACACCTCGGCGCGATTGCGGACCATTCATCAGGGCGACTGGCTGTATGGCCGCTTCGAGGCCCGCATCAAGCTACCGACCGGACAAGGCATCTGGCCCGCATTCTGGATGATGCCCTCGGACAGCGTCTACGGCGGCTGGGCGGCCAGTGGAGAGATCGACATCGTCGAACTCATCGGAAGCGAGCCCGATGTCATTCATGGCACCCTTCATTTTGGCGGAAGCTGGCCGGACAACACGTACGAGGGTGGCTCGGCTGCAGGCCCGGATTTCACATCCTCCTTTCACGTTTATACGACGGAATGGGACCCCTTCGAGTTTCGCTGGTATGTAGACGGCGTTCTGTACCACAGCGAAACCAACTGGTGGTCCAGCGGCGCACGCTATCCCGCGCCGTTCAACCAACGATTCCATATCATCCTCAATCTGGCTGTGGGCGGAAACTGGCCGGGCTCACCCGACGCCACGACGGTTTTTCCGCAGCGCATGGAGGTGGACTGGGTGCGGGTCTATCAGCGAATGCCCGACCTCGGCCCGTTCGCCCCCATCTCCGGCTCCGGGCCCACCTTCGTTCAGGCGGAAGACTACGGTCAGGGCGGGTTGGGCTACGCCTATTTCGATAATGACGCCGGCAACACCGGCGGCGCCTATCGCTCCGACGATGTCGATATTGAAGTGACCAGCGATGTGGGCGGCGGATACAACGTCGGCTGGATCAACGCAGGCGAGTGGTTGGCCTACCCGGTGAATGTCGAGGCGCCAGGTTTCTACACACTCGTGTTCCGAACCGCCTCGCCGGGCGGCAGCAGTTTCCACCTCAGCAGGGGCGGCGAAACGTTGACAGGGCCGATGTCGGCGCCGGCCACGGGCGGCTGGCAGAACTGGACGAGCGTCACACGCTCGAACGTATTCCTCTCCGCCGGGGAACAGATTCTGACATTCCATGCGCTCCAAGGCGGCTTCAACTTCAACTGGATGCGGTTCATTCCGCCAGCCCCCGACCTGGATACGGACGGCGACGGCATCCCCGACGCGTGGGAAATCCTTCACACGGGAAGCCCAACCGGCCTCGTGGCCCACGTGGACAGCGACGGCGACGGTTTCACGAACTACGAAGAGTACATCGCGGACACCGACCCCACCGACCCTGAATCCCGTCTGATCATGACCAGTATCGAGATGGACGACGGCGTTGTCTACACCGTCTGGCCCGCCTCGACGGCGCGCGTCTATCGGCTGATCCGCTACACACACGAGTCCGGTGT
>SLOV01000198.1 GCA_007132345.1 Kiritimatiellia bacterium | reverse complement strand
CGCTGAACTCGATGCTCCCCTGCTGCGGATCGTAGAGCCGGAGCAGCAGTTGCACGATGGTGCTTTTCCCGGCGCCGGAGGGACCAACGAGGGCAATCCGCTGCCCGGGCGGGATGACGAGCGTGAAATCGCGCAGGGCCGGCTCGCGCTCGGTCTGATACTGAAACGTGAGATTCCGCATCGCGATCTCGCCGCCGCTCGGCGGATCGACGGCTTCCTCCGGTGACGGGTCGGGCGTCGTACTGGCGGTCTTAAGCACGTTGCCGATCCGCTCCAGCGAGGCCTGCGCGCCCCCGTAGAGAGTGACGGAGGTGAAAATCGCCCCCAACGGTCCCACGATGCCATTAAAGGCATTGAGGTAGGCGGCAATCACACCGGCGTCGGCATGGCCACCAAGGAATCTCCAACCGGCGGACACGAGCAGGACCGAATAAGCAATATAGCTAACGGTCTCCTGCTTCATGAACTGCATATGCGTCTTGATGTCCCGCTCGTAGCTCTTATGCCCAATCATCATCGCGTCCTGTTCAAAGGCTTCCGCGACGCGATCTTCCATGGCGTAGAGCTTAATGGCTCGACTCCCACGCAGCAGGTCCGCCGTGTTGCCTGACACGTCGCCCTCGGCGGCCTGGTAATCCCTGTGCAGTGCGCGAACGCGGCGGCGGGCCTGACGCATGATGATGACGTTTCCCAGCGCGGTGAAGAAGAGGATGGCGGTCAGGACAGGGTCCCACATCCCAAGCAGGAACAGCGTGGAAAGAATCGTGAAAATCGCCCCTGGAACCATCATGGATGTATGCTGGTAAAAGCGGATCACCTGCCCCAGCGGCGAGCCAAAGAGGTAATTCAGCAATTCGCCGGAGGGATGCAGCCCATGGAAGCGGAGACAGAGCTGGTTCACGTGCCGGAAGAAATAACTGCGCATGGTGAAGAGGACCCGCTCGCGGACATGCGTGAAGAAGCGATAGCCCAGATGCCACATAAGCATCCGGCCGAAGATGGAGACGGAGAAGTAGAGCCCGGCCAACATGAACAGCCGCATCATCTTGCTGTCCCACGCCAATTCCGGCTGCATGAGAATATCGCTGATCAACCACTTCGGCGTCAGGTTCTGAAACGCCACAGCCAGACCGTGCAAACTGTTGAGGACCATGGCCGTCAGCAGATGCGGAATCCATGGGCTCAAGAGCGGCATCGCCAGCGTCTTGGCGGTAACGTGGTCGGTCTCCGCGATCCGCTTCTCGATGCGCGCCTCCGCGGCTCTTATGCGTGGGTGGTTTCTCATCAGGGGTGGGTGAGGAATTGAGCGGAGCAGTGTAGTTGGTACCGGGCCATCCTGCAAACATAGAGGCGTGGGCGCGCAAAAGTCAGACCCCCGCGACCTCGTGTCGCGGGTGAACCAGATTCGCGGAAATCGTGCACTGAAGGCACGCCTCTTCCGCGCCTGCCGCACAAGGCGGCAGGGGGCGCAGAGACAAAAGGAATATGCGCCTTACCCTCACTACGGCGGGCGGTGGGAGCGAGTCGGGGCAGGCGGCGCAGTATAGCATGACAACCGTCGCCCGCCCCCAATCCGACCATTGACAGGCCCGCCGCCGCTCGCTAGGTTTCCCGCAATCGGACCGAGAACCGACGGATTTCCGTGGGGGATTAGCTCAGCTGGGAGAGCGCTTGAATGGCATTCAAGAGGTCAGGGGTTCAAATCCCCTATCCTCCACCAAACCTCGGATCCGTCGCCAGTCCTCCCCTGCGCCGCGCCTCGACGATGAAACGCATTCCCCTGCCCCAACGCTGGCCCGAGCCTCCTTTCCGCATCGCGCTGGTCGAGCCGGAAATCGCGGGCAACACCGGCGCCATCGCCCGCCTTTGCGCGGCGACCGGGTCGGAGTTGCACCTCGTCGAGCCGCTCGGCTTCCGTCTCACCGATGCCCATCTGAAACGCGCCGGCCTCGACTATTGGGAGCACGTTTCGCAGACCCGGCACCGCGGCCTCGATACCTTTCTCGCCGCGGCCCCGAAACCGGAGCGCCTCTTCTTCTTCAGCACCCGCGCCTCCCGCTCCTACACCGACGAATGCTACCGGCCCGGCGACACCTTCGTTTTCGGCAGCGAGAGCCGTGGCCTGCCCGAGGCCTTGCTGCGGCACCATGCGGACCAGACGCTCGGCATTCCGATTCGGCTCGATCACGTTCGATCTCTGAATGTCGTGACGGCGGCGGCCATCGTTCTTTATGAAGCGCTGCGTCAGCAGGGGCCAGGAGATTGAGCATTTTAAGATGGCAAGGAGGCATGAAAGAGCGCGCACTAGAGTATTTACGCGCGGCGCTGGATCAGCCCGACGCGCAGTTTAGGGACGGGCAGTGGGAGAGCATCGAGGCCTTGCTGAATCGCCGCCGACTGCTCGTAGTGGAGCGGACCGGTTGGGGCAAGAGCATGGTCTACTTTCTGGCCACGCGTCTCCTGCGCGATTCGGGGGCCGGGGTCAGCCTACTGATCTCGCCTCTGCTTGCGCTCATGCGCAACCAGATCGAAGCAGCTCGCCGAATCGGTGTGCGCGCCGAGACACTCAACTGCACGAATTCTGACGACTGGGAGCGTATCGAGCAGGAACTCAAGGACAACTCAACAGATATCCTACTGATCTCCCCGGAGCGCTTGGCGAATGACAAATTCCGTGAGAACGTGCTTTCTCATGTGGCCGGACACATTGGATTGTTCGTCGTTGACGAAGCTCACTGCATTTCTGACTGGGGTCACGATTTTCGGCCGGACTACCGCCGAATTGTGCGCGTGCTTCAGGCATTACCCCCGAACATACCGGTTCTTGCCACAACCGCGACCGCTAACGATCGCGTTGTGGCGGATGTGATCTCCCAACTTGGGGAAGGCATCGAACTGGTACGCGGCTCGCTCCTGCGGGAAAGTCTGAAGCTCCAGAATATCGCCATGCCAAGTCCTGCTGCCCGCATGGCATGGCTTGCGCGAAACGTTCCCGCCCTCCCGGGAAGCGGGATCATCTATACTCTGACGATACGCGATGCAGAGCGTGTTGCTGAATGGCTCCGCATCAATGGGATTCGCGCCGCGGCTTATCACGCGGATGTACCAACGCCCACAGGCGAGTCATCGCAGAGAGAGGTGCTGGAGCGGAAGTTGCTGAATAACGAGGTCAAAGCGTTGGTCGCGACAGTGGCGCTGGGCATGGGCTTTGACAAGCCTGACCTTGGTTTTGTCATCCACTTCCAACGTCCCAACTCTGTCGTTCTCTATTATCAACAGGTTGGGCGTGCGGGTCGTGCCGTAGATGAAGCGTACGGCATCCTCCTCCATGGCGAAGAGGACGAGAGGATTACGAACTTCTTCATCCAGAATGCCTTCCCCCCACAGAAGCATGTTGAAGCAATCCTAAAAGAGCTGGATGCCACTGACGAGGGTCTCTCGGTGCGAGAGCTTGAATCGCGCCTGAACCTGAGACATGGCCAGATTGAGAAAGCCCTCAAGTTTCTTTCTGTCGAGTCTCCAGCCCCGGTCACCAAGATCAAGTCAAAGTGGAACGTGACGGCAATCGCAGCGGCGTATCGCATCAACGAGGAGCATGTCAAAGCGATCTCCGGCATTCGGTTGCAGGAGCAGCGTCAAATGGCCGCGTACATGGAACACCGCGGCTGCTTGATGGAATTCTTGGGGCACGCCCTCGACGATCCGACAGCGAAGCCATGCGGCAAATGCGCTGGCTGCAACGGAGGGCCGCTGCTCTCCCCGGAGTACGACGACAACCTGGCGAACCGTGCTGCCATCTTCCTGAGGCGCAGCTATCAACCGCTTGTTCCGCGCAGACAGTGGCCGAGCGGAGGGGCGCTCTCCTCCTACGGGTTCTCCGGGCGTATTGGGAAGGATCTCTGTGCCCAGGAGGGCCGCGCGGTCTGTCTCTGGCGCGATGCCGGCTGGGGCGAGATGGTGGCAACGGGGAAATATGATCTGAACCGCTTCGACGACGAATTGGTCGGGGCATGCGTCGAGATGATCAGAACTTGGGCGCCGCAGCCTGAGCCGGTCTGGATTGCCTGTATCCCCTCATTGAACCGCCCAGAACTCGTGCCGGATTTCGCGCAACGGCTTGGCGAAGCGCTTGGGATTCCTTGTGGCTCCGGCGTTTTGCGCAAAACACGGGCGAACGAGGAGCAAAAGCAGATGCAGAACAGCTTTCAGCAGGCGCGCAACCTGGACGGGGTCTTTGAACTGCACCCCGAATTCAAGGCGTGTGGGCCATGCATACTTCTGGATGACATGACCGATTCGGGATGGACTCTTACTGTGGCAGCAGCTCTGCTTCGGCGCGGCGGGTGTGAAGCTGTCTTTCCGCTGGCACTGGCATTGAATTCCCCACGTATGGATTAAGGTGAGCTATGAACTTAATGAGTAATGATGCAAAGGCGATTGTCCTTCTATGCGGGCGGCTAGGCAAGGACTCCGACGCGGAGCCGCTTCAGCAGTCTGAATACACCCGGCTTGTCCGATGGCTCCTGAGCAAGAACATGCGGCCTTCCGACCTGCTGGAGCCGGACAACGTTGCTTTCGCGGCTATCGGGTCGGGACTGCCGGAACATCGGCTCACTGTGCTTCTCAAGCGGGGGGTTCAGCTTGGATTCGCGGTCGAGACGTGGAACCGCAGCAATATCTGGGTGATTTGCCGCAGCGACCCGGAGTACCCGGCGCGCTACAAGTCACATCTCAAGGACGCGGCACCACCGGTCCTGTTTGGCGTGGGCGAGCGCTCACTCCTTCGGGGCGGCGGACTGGCAATCGTGGGCTCTCGAAATATCGACACCGAAGCTGAAGATTTTACCCGAGAGACTGCCGAATGGTGCGCACGTGGCGGCATGCCAGTCGTGTCTGGTGGCGCTCGCGGGGTGGATCAGATTGCGATGAAGGGCGCACTCGACGCCGGCGGTTGCGTAGTGGGCATCCTTGCGGAGAACCTACTCGGGAACAGCGTCTCCCGCGAGGCCCGCAAAGCCATGGCCGACGACCGACTCCTGCTGATTTCTCCATACCACCCCGAGGCACGCTTTACTGTCGGCACGGCAATGGCCCGAAACAAGCTCATCTATGCAATGGCCGACTATGGGCTCGTTATCAGCAGCAAGTGGACCTCGGAGAAGAATAAGGGCGGTACGTGGGCCGGCGCGGCCGAGGAACTCAAGCGAAAGCCGGCACGCCCGGTGTTCGTGCGCACGACGGGCTCGGTTCCGGCGGAAAACCTCAAGCTTGTGGACCTAGGCGCCCTGCCATTCCCTGCACATGCCTCCGATGCTGATCCCGCTACGACGCTCCAGGACGCGCTACAGGCCCAACCCGAGCAACCAGCCGAGGATCTGTTCGCATATGCGACCAAGAGCGGACAGGCCGCGGCTCAAGTTCGGGAGCCCCCCGTGGCATCAGCAACTGAAGATCAAAAGACAGCAGAGGGCTCCCAACCAGCCGCACATCGCACGGTCTATGATGCGGTGTTGCCTGTGATCGTTGCGGCCTTGGACGAACCCCTTTCCGCAGATGACCTGGCAAAGCGATTGGATGTCGCCACGGGTCAACTTCAGACATGGCTCAAGCAGGCCGTGACTGACAAAAAGATCAAGAAGCTCACCAAGCCGGTCAGATACGCGCGACAAGAGTCATCATGAAGACCCCCTACAAACCAACAGCCATCCCCATCAGCCGAGCCAGGGGCAGGCAGTCGTCCGACCGTGTTTGTGTTCAAGAGGCTTTTGGCAATTACCGAACAACGAGAGGGCTACTGATGGATTTGGCAGTGGCTCATTTGTCCGCCATGGGTGGCGGAGAAAGCGGGTTTGTCCGCCACACTGGGCGGGCAACCCTCGATTGCGTGCCATCCGTGACCGAAAAACGGCTCTTGCGCGACACGCGTGTCGCACAAACATGCGGGTCGATTGAAGGACGGCATAGCATGAAGATCCAATGGGAATATGAACTTTTTCTTGTCAAAACGGTCTATCTGGGAAGTTATTCCCGGCCCGTCAAAACGAGCGGCCTCTAATCGCCCCGCCACGGGCGATCGGCGGGGCGCAGAGCGAGAGTAGAAGGAGAAGAATCGATATGACAACCGGAGTGGAGATCATCAACGAGCGCGTGAAGGAGCATAGCGCCTTCGTCGCCGTGCTGAAGGCGGAGATGGCCAAGACCATCGTGGGCCAGCAATACATGGTCGATCGCCTCATTGTGGGGCTGCTGGCGAACGGCCATATTCTGCTCGAAGGTGTGCCGGGCCTGGCGAAAACCCTAGCCGTGCGGACCTTGGCAAGTGCCCTGCATACCGGCTTTCAGCGCATCCAGTTCACGCCCGACCTCCTGCCGGCCGATATCGTCGGCACACAGATCTACAATCCCAAGGAGGGCACCTTCTCCACGCAACGAGGCCCGATCTTCAACAACATCATCCTGGCCGACGAAATCAACCGCGCCCCGGCCAAAGTCCAGAGCGCCCTGCTCGAAGCCATGCAGGAGCGGCAAGTTACCATCAGCGGCGAGACCTTTCCGCTACCCGAACCTTTCTTGGTGCTCGCTACAGAGAATCCCATCGAACAGGAGGGCACCTATCCGCTGCCCGAAGCGCAGGTCGACCGCTTCATGCTGAAGCTGCGCATCACCTACCCATCCATCGAAGAGGAACGTGCCATTCTCAATGCCATGTCGGTGACCGAGATCGCACCCACCACGCAGCAGGTCGTAAAGCCAGAAACCATCCTGGCCGCGCGCAAGGTGGTCGACGAAATCTACGTCGACGAGAAGATCAAGGACTACATCCTCAGCATCGTCTTTGCCTCGCGCGAGCCGGACCGCTACAACCTCGACCTTGGCCCCTATCTCCGGTACGGCGCCTCCCCGCGCGCCACCATCAATCTCACGCTCTGCGCCCGCGCCCATGCCTTCATGCAGGGCCGCGGCTATGTCACCCCGCAGGACGTGAAGAGCATCGCGGCCGACGTGCTGCGCCACCGCCTGCTGCCCTCCTACGAGGCTGAGGCCGAGGAACTCACTTCCGACTCCCTCGTGCAGCGAATTCTCAACGAACTCCCCGTACCCTGATACCGCCATGATCCCGCCCGAGGTCCTCAAGAAGATTCGGCACATCCAGATCCGCACACGGCACAAAGTCACCGACGTGTTTGCGGGGCAGTATCACAGTGCCTTCAAGGGCCAGGGCATGGAATTTGAGGAGGTGCGCGAATATTTGGCGGGCGACGACGTGCGCTCCATCGACTGGAATGTGACCGCGCGCATGGGGCAGCCCTACATTAAAAAATTCCGGGAGGAACGCGAACTGACCGTGATGCTGCTGGTCGATGTCTCCGCATCGCACCAGTTCGGGAGCCGCCGCCAGTTCAAGAACGAGTTGGCCGCCGAAATCGCCGCCGTACTCGCCTTTTCCGCCATTCGCAACAACGACCGGGTCGGCCTGCTGCTCTTTACCGACGAAGTGGAGCTATATGTACCGCCGCGCAAAGGCACGGCCCACGTCCTGCGCGTCATCCGCGAAATTCTCTACTTTAAGCCCCGCCGCCGCGGCACCCGTATCGAGCCCGCGCTCACCTTCCTCAACCACCTCACACAGCGCCGGGCCGTCTGTTTTCTCATCAGCGACTTCATGGACGACGGCTTCCAGCGCGCCTTACGGATCACCAGCAAGCGCCACGACATGGTCGCCGTTGTCGTGGGCGATCAGGCGGAGCGCATGGTCCCGCCTGCGGGGATCGTGGAGTTCGAGGACGCCGAAACGGGGCGCCGCATTCTGGTCGACGTCGCCGATCCGGCGACCCAGAGCGAACTCAGCAAGCGGCAGCAGCGCCGTCGCGTGGAACTGCAACAAACGCTGCGCTCCGCCGGGACCGATGCCATCGAGGTGAATGCAGGCGAACCCTACGATCGGGAGTTCATTCGCTTTTTCCGCATGCGCGAGAGGAGGCTGCGCGCATGAACCTCCCACGCCCGTTGGTTGGCCTTCTCCTCGCGGCACTGACCGTGCTGCTCTCAATCGGCTGCGCCCGCGAGCCCGACCTCGAGCCTGGCCCCCCGCTGCGCGTGTCCGCAACACTGACGCCCGAGGAGTTGCGCGTGGGCGACCCGGCCGAACTCGTGGTAACCGTGGAGCACCCCGAGGGCGCATCGCTCACGCTGCCCGATCTGGCCCGTGATGACCGCTCTATTGTGGTGCGCGACGCCCGCAGCCAACAAGCAACGATCGGCGATGGGCGGGTGCGTGCCACCCACCATTTCGCGCTCACCTCCTTCCGGCCCGGCAGCCATCTCCTCAGCACAAACCTTGTGGAGGTTGTTCCGACCGACGGCGAGCCACTTGCCGAGCCCTTTCCCGAACTCACCCTGACGGTTCGCTCCTTGCTGACTGAAGAAGCAGCTTTAGAATTGCGCCCACCGAAACCGCTGGCCCACTGGCCGCGCTCGCCGTGGTTCTGGGTGGCTGGCGCAACAACGGCACTGGCCTTGATCGCGGCCCTGCTCTATTTCCTTTTCCGGCATCGCCCCACCCTGCT
>SLOV01000066.1 GCA_007132345.1 Kiritimatiellia bacterium | reverse complement strand
TCGCGCAGTTTGCGGAAATCGATCGGCATGACCGTTTTCGCGGGCTCTCCCGATTCGTCGGTCTGGTCGGCACCGGCAAGTGCGCCCATCATGGCGCCCATGATCTGGCCAAAGTCGGGGGTGTCCTGTGCGGATGCGGCGCCTAGGCCGATTCCGGTGGCGATGGTCAGTGAGAAGAGGGTCTTGAAGGTGTGCATGGTTGGTTCCTTTCCTGGTTCGTGGGCATCTCAAAACTTGCTCGGCGCCGTGGCTTGGCTTGGCGGTAGCCGAACATCTGCTGGGAATAGTAACGCTCGTACTGTCCCCCGCACAAGCACGGAAGCTAAAGGCGGGATTGGGAATTGGGAGCGAGCGGCCGTTGAAATGAGTGACTCCCTGCTTTGTCGGTGCGGAGGGCAAGATGATAAGGCAGGTGCGTAACGTGCAATTCGGCCGCGAATCTGATTCACCCGCGACACGAGGTCGCGGGGGTCTGCTGTGGGAGCGAGGTCGCGGGGGTCTGCCGTGGGAGCGAGGTCGCGGGGGTCTGCCGTGGGAGCGAGGTCGCGGGGGTCTGCCGTGGTAGCGAGGTCGCGGGGGTCTGCCGTGGGAGTGAGGCCGTGGGGGTCTGCCGTGGTAGCGAGGCCGCGGGGGTCTGCCGTGGTAGCGAGGCCGCGGGGGTCTGCCGTGGGAGTGAGGTCGTGGGGGTCTGCCTTGGTAGCGAGGTCGTGGGGGTCTGCCGTGGGAGTGAGGTCGCGGGGGTCTGCCGTGGTAGCGAGGTCGTGGGGGTCTGCCTTGGTAGCGAGGTCGCGAGGGGCTGCTGTGGGACGTCAAGATTCGTGAGATTGCCGCCAAGTTGCCTGCGTGAGAACATGGGGCCATGCGGAATAGGCAAGAACCGGATGCGTTGCGGCGCCTTCGCCTGCGACTGGAGGGTATGGTGCAGGGCGTAGGACTGCGCCCCTTTGTTCACGGGCTTGCGGAGGAAGTGGGCCTGAGCGGCTGGGTGCGCAACAGCAGCGCCGGCGTTACCATCGAAGTGGAAGGTGCGCCTGCGCGCCTTGCGGAATTTTCTACGCGTCTCTTCCGCGAAGCGCCGCCTCATGCCTTGCTGCGCCTGGTGAGCAGGGTCGACTTGCCTCCGGAGCGTGCCAAGCGTTTCGAGATCCTCGCCAGTGCAGATCGTGAGGGCGTGGCGCCATACATACTGCCAGACCTCGCGCTCTGCGCGAAATGCCGCCAAGAGTTGTTTGATGCCTCGAACCGGCGCTATCGGCATCCGTTCATCACCTGCACGAGCTGCGGTCCACGTTTCAGTATTCTGCACCGTCTTCCCTACGACCGGCCCAATACGTCGATGGCACCTTTCCCCATGTGCGAGGCCTGCCGTGCCGAATACGAGAATCCGCGCGATCGCCGATTCCACGCACAACCGATCTGCTGCCATGACTGCGGGCCGCGCCTTGTCTGGTGGGATGCGAGTGGAGCGGAGGGTGGAACGCAGGAGGCGGCCCTCGCGGCGGCCGTCGATGCGCTGCGGGAAGGTGGTATCGTCGCGGTGAAGGGGCTTGGCGGGTTTCACTTGCTCGCGGACGCACGGAACAACGAAGCCGTGCAACGCTTACGACTGCGGAAGGGACGGGACGGTAAACCGTTTGCCGTGATGGTTCCCGACATCGAAACGGCCCGCCGCCTTTGCGGCATTGGGTCGGAGGAAGAGGCCCTTCTGCTCTCGCCCGCCGCGCCCATCGTGCTCATGCCGCGCACCGGGGGAGCACTTTCCGATGAGATTGCGCCTGGCCTCCCCTGCCTCGGTCTCCTGCTGCCTTACACGCCGCTGCATGCTCTGCTCCTGTCGGAACTCGCATTCCCGGTCGTCGCCACCAGTGGCAATCGGTCGGAGGAGCCCATCTGCATCGACGAGCACGAGGCGCTTCGCGACCTCGCGGGCATCGCCGACGGCTTTCTGGTGCATAACCGGCCCATCGTGCGGCACCTCGACGATTCAATCGTGCGGGTTCTCGCGGGCATTCCCACCGTACTGCGTCGAGCGCGCGGCTGGGCGCCTGCGCCGCTTGCTCTTCGACAACCTGCACCAGCTCTGCTGGCGGTGGGCGCGCAACAGAAGAATACGGTTGCACTGGCACAGGGGGAACAGGCTGTGCTCAGCCAGCATTTAGGCGACCTGGACAGCGAAAAGGCCTGCTCCGCCTTCGAGCGGGCCCAAGGCGACTTGAAGGCGCTCTATGCCATCGAGCCCGAAACCGTGGCCCATGACCTGCACCCCGACTATGCGGCCACACGTCATGCGAAGGCGATCGGAGCGCCCCTTGTCGCGGTTCAGCACCATCACGCACATATTGTCGCCTGCCTGGCCGAGCATGGGTTGCCGGGGCCAGTCCTTGGTATTGCCATGGATGGGACCGGGGCCGGTCCTGATGGAACGGTCTGGGGAGGCGAGTTCCTGCTTGCGGACGAAGCGTCCTTTCGGCGTGTGGCCACCCTGCGAGATTTCCCGCTGCTCGGCGGGGAGCGGGCGGTTCGGGAGCCGCGCCGGGTTGCGCTCGCTCTGCTGTGGAAAAGCGGCCTGCTGGCGCGGGCGGAGGCCCTTGGGTTAGAGTCAGTCTCTTCGTTTACGCCCGCGGAGAAGGCGCTGCTGCTGCGCATGCTTGAGCGGAACCTGCAAAGCCCCCAAACCAGTAGCGCAGGCCGCCTCTTCGACGGCGTCGCTTCGTTGCTCGGCCTCTGCCAGCAGTGCCGTTTCGAGGGAGAGGCCGCGATGCGACTGGAGGCGCTCGCGGCAAAGGCCCATGCGGAGGAAGACCTGCCCTTCGAGATCGACAGCGGTGAAGAGGCGGTTGTGCGCTTGGACTGGGCACCGATGGTCAACGCGATGCTTGCGGGACTGGAGACAGGTCGTGATCGCGCTGGGTTGGCTTTGCAGTTTCACCAAACGCTTGCCGCGATGAGCGTGGCCGTGGCGCGAAGGGCAGGCTGCCGGCAGGTCGTGCTCTCTGGCGGTTGCTTCCAAAACGCGATTCTAGTGGCCTGTGTCGAATCGGCGCTACGCGCGGCGGGCTTCGAGGTATTGCGGCATCGCCTGGTGCCTCCGAACGACGGCGGCATTGCCCTGGGCCAGTTGGTGAGTGCGGCCGCACGCAGCAATTCTCAGTATGGCCCTTGCCGCCTGAAGGCGGGACTACAAACGGGCGAAAACCCGGCGAGTAACTCTTGGTAGTACCTGCATCGGCAGGCCCGAAGAAGCCGTTCCTGGCCATACTGAGAATTGCTGGGCCGAGCGGCTGGAGATTGCCAAGCGGGCTCAAAGAGGGTAGAGGCTAAAGGATGTGTTTGGCCGTGCCAGGAAAGATTGTGGCAATTACCGATGACGGGGAACTGCTCCGCGCGGGGAAGGTGAGCTTTGGAGGCATCCTCAAGGAAGTGAATTTGGCCTGTGTTCCTGAGGCGGACGAGGGCGACTATGTCCTTGTTCATGTCGGCTTCGCCATCAGCCGCATTGACGAGGAGGAAGCCGGGCGCGTCTTCGAGTATTTGCGCCAGATCGGCGAACTGGAGGAGATCACGTAGCGACCCGCTACGCGTTACTCCTGCCGTCGGACGGGGGTCAGGGCCTTTGTCTCCTCGATGAAGAGGAAGGCATCATAGCGCTGGGGCAGGACCGTGGCCACGTAGTTGCCGGGCACCTCCCGCTCGGGATGATAGATCACGCCGATGGCCCGATGCCCGATCCGTTGCCGCAGCGCTGGAGGCGCATCGTCGAGGAGAAAGAGCAGATTCCCCTCCGAGGCCTCATGCATGGCGGCCTCCAGAGTGCCCGGCGCGGCGGGTGGGGTGGTCATGCGCTCCATGCGCCCGCCCCAGGAACGGCCGGCAAGCACGGTGCCGCGGTGCGTACCGAAGCCCACCGCCGCCACTTCGGCTGCATCGCGGTTCTGGCGCGCCAGTTGGCCAATGTTGCGCTGGCCCCTCTGCGCCATGTCGGTGGCGCGCGCATCGCCGATGTGCGTGTTGTGCGCCCACACAACGCCGCGCGCCTCCGGTCCGTAGAAATCCATGAGGCGCTCGACGGTCTGGTAGAAATGGTCCACGCGAAAGTTCCATGAATCGGGGCTGCGCATGGCCATGGCGCGATAATGCTTTTCGGCGTTCTTCACGACCCAGGCCATTTGCTTGAGGTGCAGAAACTCGGCGTCGTCGATCTCCAACTCATCGCGGCCGTCGCGCAGCCGCTCGACGGCGGCGCGTGCGGCATCGGCGCCGCTGGGCGCCCCGCGCTGCAGGGCGCGCACGTAGTCATGCAGGTCGTCGAGATAGGGATCGAACAAGGCGTATTCGCCGCGGAGCCACTCGCCCTTTTCCGGGTGTATGGATTCAAGCGCCAGCGGCAAGGCGCGGAGGGCATCGTCTTTGCCGTAGACATCGATGCCGTAGAAGCCCACGCGCTCCTCCGGCGGCAGCGCTTCGTTATGTTGCCGCAGCCATTCGATGAGTTCCGCGGTTTCTTCATTGGCCCACATCCAGACCGGCCAGCGCGTGAAGCCTGCCATGATCTCGCGGGCGCTGGTGTCGGCGGGGCCGGTGCCTTTCACATATCGGTTCAAGCGGTAGAGTGAGTTCCAGTCGCCCTCGACGGCAATGAAGCGGAAGCCGTGGTTGAGGATCAGCTCGCGGCTGATCTTGGCGCGCAGGGTGTAGAACTCGGACGTGCCATGGCTCGCTTCGCCCAGCAGCACCAGCCGTGCGGGGGCGATGCGCTCGATGAGCGGCGTGAGGTCCGGCGGGTCCTCCAAACGGATGGCCCGCTCGCGTAACGCAGTGACCAGGTCGGTGGCATCCGCCTGTGCGCAGGCGGCGCAGAGCGCGAGAACTGCGGCGGCAACGGTGAAACGACGCATGAATGGGAATAACGAAGCGAGCATTTGGGACCTCCTTAGCGCCTTTGACTATAACGGGGGCCGGTTCCGTTCAAGAAAACACGCAAAACGGGCGAAGCGCGGCGTTGTCTTCCCGGCAGGTCTGGGGTACGTTGCGCGCTCGTTTGCGGAGAGGAAACGGTATGATCGGCATTATCGACTATGGCATGGGCAATCTGGGCAGCGTGACGAACGCCTGCGGTTATCTCGGCGTTCCGGCGCAAGTGCTCACGAAACCGGAGGAATTCGATACCTGCGAGGCATTAATTCTGCCTGGCGTGGGGGCGTTCGGCGACTGCTTGCGCCATCTGCGCGACCATGGGTTTGTCGATCCGATTCGTGCATGGATCGAAGCGGATCGTCCCTTCCTGGGGATTTGTCTTGGGCTGCAGGCGCTGTTCGAAGGCAGCGACGAGTCGCCCGGTGTTGCCGGTCTTGGGCTCTTGCCCGGCTGGGTGCGGCGTTTTCCGGCTCACCTCAACCTGAAGATTCCGCAGATCGGCTGGAACCGCGTCGATCAGCGGCAGAAGGGCTGTCCGCTTTTTGATGGGGTTCCCAACGCATCGTTCTTCTATTTCGTGCACTCTTATTATGTCGATGCCGGGCGGGCCGATGTGGTGGCAGGCGAGACGGAGTATGGACTTCGTTACGCCTCCGCGGTTTGCCGGGGCCGGCTCATGGCCGTTCAGTTTCACCCGGAAAAGAGCCAGGCCCTCGGCTTGTTGATGCTGCAAAACTTCGCCAACCAGTTCACGGGAGCGCAGCCATGATCGTTCTTCCTGCCATCGATTTGAAGGGCGGCCGCTGCGTACGCCTGCGCCAGGGTCGAGCGGAGGACGAAACGGTCTATTCCGACGATCCGGTTCGCATGGCGCAGCAGTGGGTCGAGCAGGGCGCCGCATACCTCCATGTGGTCGACCTGGATGGCGCCTTCGAGGGACGGCCCGTGCATCTGGAGGCTATCCGCGGCATTGTGGAGGCGATCCCGATTCCCGTTGAGGTCGGCGGCGGCCTGCGCACCGATGCCGACCTTGAGCGGCTGATCGACTGCGGTGTTTCGCGCTGCATTCTCGGCACGCGCGCCTGGGCGGAGCCGGAGCAGTTACGGGCGCTGGCCGAGCGGTTCGGTGAGAAACTGGCGGTGGGTATCGATGCGCGCGACGGACACGTGCAGACACATGGCTGGAAGGAAACCACGGACGTGCGCGCCGTTGACCTGGCGCGGAAAGCGGACGAACTCGGCATCCGCACCCTGATCTGCACGGATACATCCACGGACGGCATGATGCGCGGCACCAATGTCGAGGCGATCGATCTGGTCTGCCGTGCGGTGCGCTGCGATGTGATTGCCTCCGGCGGCGTTTCCCGTCCAGCCGACATGCGGGCGTTGAAGGCGCTGGGCCACTCGAACCTGATCGGGGCCATTGTAGGCAAAGCGCTCTACGAGGGTGGCGTGACCCTGCGCGAGCTACAGGACGCTTGAATCGACGTTCAATCGGTGAATGACGGCGGTCACGTCAGGGGCCAGCCGAAACCGCTCTTCAAAGCCCTCGGTCATCCAGAGTCCGAGCGGCTCGCGGTCGGGAATCATGAGCACGTGGGCTCTAGGGAATTCCGCGAGGATTTGGGGCGCTTCCTCCACGCCCACGACGAACAAGGCCTGTGCCAGTGCCGTGGCGTCCGTGGCCGAAGGTGCAAAGACATGCACCGCGGCGGTGCCTTCCGCCGGGTAGCCGGTGCGGGGATCGATCACGGCGTTGAAGTGGCGGCCGCCGATAAGCACAAAGCGGTCGTTGCGGCTGACGGAGGCGGCGCCGAAGCCGCCGTCGAGCGACGCCTCGCCCAGGGCGCGGCCAAGGAGGAACGGGTCTTGAACGGGGCGGGTCCAAGGCATCTCCGGTGCGAGGCTCCCCTGCGAGCGGGCAATGGCGCCGGCATCGATGAGGATGTTGTCTACGCCGCGTTGACGGAGTTGGATAATAGTGAGGTCGAGGGTGTAGCTCGTGAGGATCTCGCCCAGGGCAATGCGTGTCTGGTCCGTTTGCAGGCGCACCTGGCTGGTTTCGGGCACGACCTCGATCTGTTGGCTGCCCACACCGCGTAGTGCCGCCCGCAGGACGCGGTCGGGAACGGGCTCGGCAGGCACGGCACCGCCGTCGAAGCCCCACAGTTCCGCCAATGGCGCCGCCGTGATATCGAAGGCGCCGCGTGTGCGCTCGGAGAGGCGTTTGCAAACGAGGAGAATGCGATGGGTCTCCGAGGAAACGGGAAAGGAGCGACCCCCGCCGATCCGGTTGATGTAGAAGAGTTCGCTGCGCGAATCGGCCGGGTTCAGCAGATCCCGGTTTCTTGTCGCGATGCTGCGCAGGTTCTGACTCGCCAGGGGCAGCGCATCCGCCTCGGCGAAGGGCACGGTGATTTCGTGGACGCGATCGAACACGGTAATCGAATCGCGCCGCTCGACGGGGATCTCCGGCTTATCCCGGCACCCGGCTGCGGCTACAGCCGCTGCCAGCAGTATGGCGTTGCGCAGGAATCGCTTGATTTGCATGGCTGGCCCGGTCCGCGTCAGGCGCCGTCCTGATAATAGTACGGCTCCTGGAAGATGGCGGTGCGATCAACACCGCGCTCGATGAGCAGTTCCATGACATCATAGATCATCTCGTAGGCGCCGCACAGATAGTAATGGCTGTCCGCCGCGAATTGCCGGGATCGGAGCAGGTCGGTGACGCGCCTGCGCAGTTCCGGGTTGGAACTCTGCGTGACGCAAGGGAAGTAGGGGTAGCGCTCCAGCTCGTCGGCGTAGAACAGGTCCTCGTCGTCACGGACACCGTGAATGACGGTGAGATCCAGGTCGGGGAAGCTGCGCATGTAGGAGAGGCAAGGGGCAATGCCGGTGCCGGTACCGATAAAGACGATGGGGGCGTTGCGGTCCCGCACCACAAAGCTACCATGCGCACCGGAGACCATAATTTCGTCGCCCGCATGCAGGCCGCGCAGGTAGGTGGTGAGGCGGCCGCTGCTGATGTAGCGATAGAGAATCTGCAAGTGCTCGTGATGCGGCGCGCTACAGATCGAATATTCCCGGTCATGCGTGCGGTCGCTGCCGTGGATCGTCAAGAGCATGCCGGGCTCGAACTGCATGCCGTTTCGTTCGATCGTCAGCTCGTGCGCGGTCGAAGAAACGGGGCGATGCTCGATGACATGCGAGGTGAAAGGAATCGTGGAAAGCGGGGCGACACTCATGGCACAGGCGCGGGGGCGGGCTTACGGCCGCCACAGGTAGAGGGGGAGGGCGTAGGCGGAATCGATCAGGTGCCGCAAATCGCCGGGCGCCCGGGCCTGCGCAAATAGCGACCAGAAGTCGGGTGTCCGCTCGAGCCGGATCACCTTCACGTTCGGCACCTCGAGCAAATCGGCAACGCGGGCGACGGCATCTTCCCAATAGCCGATCTCGTCGATGAGGTTGTGGCGCCGCGCCGTCTGCGCATCGAAAATACGGCCATCCGCGATCTCCTTCAGGTCTTCCATGGGAATCTGTCGACTGTCATGGACGATCTGCACGAAGCGACGGTACATGCTGTCGATCAGCTCCTGCAATAGGCCAACTTGCTGTTCTGAGGTGGGCTGGAAGGGGTTCAGTAAATCCTTATTTTCGCC
>SLOV01000307.1 GCA_007132345.1 Kiritimatiellia bacterium | reverse complement strand
TCGGAACTCAACGCGTTTACGGCTGGAGCGGACGCGCTTCCGCGTCCGGGGACGATGGTTTCCGGCTCGGTAAGCCGGGCCGCTCCGGTTTGGGGCACAACGCGTTTGCGGGGGGAGCGGACGCGCTTCCGCGTCCGGCGGGCGATGGATTCCGGCTCGGTAAGCCGAGCCGCTCCGTTTCGGGACACAACGCGTTTGCGGGCGGAGCGGACGCGCTACCGCGTCCGGCGGGCGATGGTTTCCGGCTCGGTAAGCCGAGCCGCTCCGTTTGGGGACACAACACGTTTGCGGGCGGAGCGGACGCGCTTCCGCGTCCGGGGACGCTGGTTTCCGGCTCGGTAAGCCGAGCCGCTCCGTTTTGGGACACAACACGCTTACGGGTGGATTCGAAGCCCCCTGCTGGTTCCGGGCTGGAGGGGCGAGTTACACGAGCCCGGGCATCGCCTGGTTCCCGACTCGCTTGACGGGGTAGGGGGCGGGGACTATGGTACCGCCTCTTTTTGCGTGAGTTCGTTAGCATCGAGAGGCATTTGAAAGCTATGCAGGTCCAGGTGGAAGAGATCAGTCCGTGCCGGAAGAAGCTGCACATCGAGTTTCCGGCCGACTTTGTGGCGCAGGAGTTCGGAGCGGTCGTGAAGCAGATCGCCGCGCATGCGCGCGTGCAGGGATTTCGCCCGGGCAAAGCGCCGCCCCGCCTGGTGCGTACTAAGTTTGCCAGGCAGATCCAGGAAGAGGTGCGTGACCGGCTCCTTCCGCAGGGCTATCGGAATGCTCTCGAACAGGAGGGCCTGCGTCCGGTCGCCATTCTGGACCTGAAAGAGGACCCACTGAAGGAGGGCGAGGGCTTCGCTTTTCATGTGATGTGCGACGTGCCGCCTGTCTTCGAGTTGCCCACCTACAAGGGTGTTAAGGTGAAGAAGGAGACGCCCGAGGTCACCGAAGAAAATCTGGATGCCGTCTTCAACCAGTTGCTGGATGCGGAGGCCACCTACGAGGATGTGGAGCGCCCGGTACAGGACCAGGACATGGTCGAGGTGAACTACAGCGGGCGCTGCGAAAAGGAGCCCGACAAGGAGCAGGCCCTCGCCGATGTCGGGGTAGATAAGGCCGAAGGGGCCTGGCTTCTCGTGGACGCAAACACCTATCTGCCCGGCTTTCGTGACGCCCTGGTCGGGCACAGTGTCGGCGAAAAGGTTCAGGTCGTTTCCCTCTATCCCGAGGACTTCGCTCGTGAGTCGCTGCGCGGTGTGGAGGTGGTCTACGAGGTGGAGATTCTCGCTGTGCGCGAGAAGAAGCTGCCGGAAGTCAATGAGGCGTTTTTGCAACGGTTTAGGGTTGAGAGCGAAGAGGAGTTGCGTCTTTTGCTGCGCGAGGACCTCGAACGCCGCGCGGCCGATCAGGATCGCAGGCGGATCGAACAGGAGATCCTGGGGCACCTGCTGAACCAAACCGAGCTGGACCTGCCCGAATCGGAAGTGCAGGACGAAACGCGAGAGACGATCTATCGCATGGTCCGCGATGTTACGAAGCGAGGGGTCTCGGAAGAGGTCTTGAAGGAGCAGAAGGAGAAACTCTTCGAATCGGCCAGCCGGACGGCCGCGGACCAGGTCAAGCTGCGCTATATTCTGAGCCGTATTGCGGACGAAGAGAAGATCGAGGTCGACGACACGGAGCTGAACCAGGAAATCCGCGTGATGGCGATGCGGCAACAGGTCCAGCCGGAGCAGTTGCGGGGGTACCTCAAAGAGAAGAATTTAATGGAAAACGTGCGGCAGGATTTGCGGAACCGGAAGACAGCGGTCTTCCTGGTGGAACAGGCTGATCTTGTCGAATAGATGAATTCCCGATGGGTAGCCCGCCTCGCTGTTCAGGGAGGGGCGCCCGGATTGTAACAAGGAGACTGCATGAACGAACGAGCCCAGGTTCTGGTGCCGATGGTGGTGGAGCAAAGTGGCCGCGGCGAGCGGGCCTATGACATCTATTCGCGCCTCCTCAAGGACCGCATCATTTTTATTGGCACACCGATTACCGACGACGTGAGCAATCTGGTGATTGCCCAGATGCTCTTTCTGCAGGGCGTGGATGCCAACAAAGACATCAATCTCTACATCAACTCGCCTGGGGGCTCGGTCACGGCCGGCCTGGCGATGTACGACACCATGCAGTTTTTGAAGTGCGACGTGGTGACTTATTGCGTGGGGCAGGCGGCCAGCATGGGTGCCGTCCTGCTGGCGGCGGGCGCGGCTGGCAAGAGATATGCTCTGCCTAATGCCCGAATCATGATTCACCAGCCCTGGGGCGGCGCGCAGGGGCAGGCCAGCGATATCAGCATTCAGGCGCAGGAGATCCTGCGGCTGAAGCAGAGGTTGAACGAAATCCTGGCCTTCCACACGAAGAAGCCTCTGGAGGAGCTCGAGCGCGATACGGACCGGGACAAGTTTCTTTCTGCGGATGAAGCCCTGGCATACGGATTAGTCGACCGCGTGTTGACGTCCAGCCAGGAAGTTGCCGAAAGCCCGAAGAGCGACTAGGATACGAGAAATGGGGAGTAAGACCGAAATACCGAAGTGCTCGTTCTGTGGCAAAGCCCAGAGCGATGTAGAGCGGCTGATCGCCGGCCCGGGTGTGCAAATCTGCGACCAATGCGTGGATCTCTGCAATTCCCTGATTCAGCGGGAAGTCGCCAAAGGCGATCGCCGGAAGCCGGGCGAGATCCGGGTTCCCAAGCCGCACGAAATCAAGGCCATGCTGGACGATTACGTCATCGGCCAGGAGCACGCCAAGAAGGTCCTCTCGGTTGCGGTTCACAATCATTACAAGCGGGTCATGAACCGGGGCGTGCGCGCCGGAAAAGGCGATCCCCTCGGCGATGTTCAGCTCGAAAAGAGCAACATCCTCCTGGTGGGGCCGACCGGCTGCGGCAAGACGCTGCTCGCGAAGACGCTGGCGCAGATCCTGGATGTTCCGTTCAGCATCGCCGATGCCACCACGCTGACGGAGGCAGGGTATGTGGGAGAGGATGTGGAGAACATTCTGCTGCGCCTCCTGCAGTCCGCCGACTTTAATGTGGCGCGCGCCGAGATGGGCATCATCTACATCGACGAAATCGACAAGATCGGGCGACGCACCGACAATGTCTCCATCACCCGCGATGTGAGCGGCGAAGGCGTACAGCAAGCGCTCTTGAAGATTCTGGAAGGGACCGTCGCGAACGTGCCACCCCAGGGCGGGCGCAAGCACCCGCAGCAGGAGTACATCAAGCTCAACACGGAACATATCCTGTTCATTTGTGGCGGCGCATTTGTCGGCATGCCCGATATCATTCAGTCGCGCCTCGGTCGGACCAGCCTGGGTTTTGGCGACGGCGATGACCTCAAACTGGATCCGACCAAGGAGGGGCGAATCGAGCCCGGAGATTTGATCCGTTTTGGGCTGATTCCGGAGTTCGTCGGCCGCCTCCCCGTTGTCGCCAAACTCGAATCGCTTTCCGAAGACGAACTCATCGAGATCCTGACCAAACCGAAGAATGCCATGGTGAAGCAGTACGCCAAGCTGCTGGGCATGGATGGGGTCAAGCTCAGTGTGACGGATACCGCGCTGCGCGAACTCGCGGAGATGGCCTGCAGCAAGGGCACCGGGGCGCGCGGCTTGCGGGCCACACTCGAACACATCATGCTGGATGTGATGTACGAAATCCCCATGCGCGGGAATGTGAAGGAGTGCAGGGTCAACAAAGCGACGATTCGTGGACAGCGACCTTCTCTCATCTTTGAGGATGAAGAGCCCCGTCAGATTGCCTGATCGACGTTTTCGCCTTTTCTTCTCGAGGGTGCTTCGAACCCTTTTCTCCTGCGTCGTCCTCTTATGTGTGGCGCCCCGGTCTGCCGCGCGCGAGGCGCGCCTGGTCTTGCTCCACACGGCCGATGTCGAAGGGCATTTGCGCGCGCTGCGCCGCCGGGAAGTCCGGGAGCATTCGGGCGGGCTGCTGAAAGCGGCTGCTGTCATCGACGACATCCGCCGGGAAGGGCCGCCTACGCTCCTCGTCGACCTCGGCGGCCTCTTGTCGGGCAGCCTGGAAGCGGAGCTGACCGGTGGCACGCTCCCGGCCCGCGCCGCGGCGTGGTTGCAATACGACATTCGCCTCCCCGACCCACTCGAACTGCGTTCGGAACGGACAGCGCTCAGAGGTTCGCTGCTCGGCCCCGTTTTGCTTTCCAATGCGGAAGCCTTGCCGAACCAACTCCAGCTCTCCGGGACCGTGGTGACGCATCATCTTGCGGAAATCGATGGGATTCGTGTCGGCTTCCTGGGCCTTTACGAAGTGCCTCTCCCCGCGGCCTCGGGCATCCGACTTGCGGAGAAGGAGGCCGCGGAGCGGCTGATGACCGCTCGCCTCCAGGAACTGCGGGCGGGATCGCCGCATTTCCTTGTTCTTCTGCTCCGCTCTGGACCGGAACCGGGGCGCGTACGGGAGCGAGCCCGTCATTTGGCCGGTCGGTTTCCCGAGTTCGATCTCATTCTCGGTGGCGGCGATGGAGAAGCCGTGCGCAGCGCCGCCTGGGGCCGGACCCTCTTTAGCCAGGCCGGGCGACACGCCCGCTGGGTCGGCCGGGTCGACCTCGGCTACGACACCGTTCGCCGGGAGCGTACCGTGGCAAGGGCCGACCTGGTGGAAGTGGGTATGGACCAGGAAGAGCAACGCGAGCTGAACCGTCTGCTTGGCCGTGATCTCGCTGGGATCGCCTTGGATAGCGAGCGGATCATTGGCGCCAACGTTCGCGTACTCGAAGGCACCTCGCGCTGGCCGGGGCAGTCCGGTGTGCAACGGTTGATCAGCGAAGCGATTGCCGGCGAACTGGAGGCGGACGTCGTGCTCATGGAAAAGCAGGCGCGCGCCGCATTAGGCGCAGGACCCATTCGCGTACGGGACGTCTTCCGACTCCTGCCACGGGCCAGCCGCCTCGCGACCGTGGAGCTCAATCCTGCCGAGCTGCGCGATATTCTGGAGGAGAATGCCGCTTTACTCGGCACCGATTCGTTTCTGGGCATCTTCGGTATGACCTATCGTCACCTGCCGGGTAATCCGGTCGGGTCAACGATCGACGATTTGCAGTTGCCGGATGGGGCGCGGCCACATGGACGGCGACGTTTGCGCGTGGCCTTGCATGCACACATTCTTGAAGAAGACGAGGAGGTCCGCGCGGTGTTGAGGGACGTTTCAGCCAGACCGACTTCCCGGCTGACTCTGCATCCCCTCGATTCAAGGCGGTTGTTGCTGGACTACATCGAGAGGGTCGAAGAAATCGACCTGCGCCCGCAACCTGGCCTTCTGCAGGCGCGACCAGGGCAAAGATAAAGGCGGGCTCCAACCGCGAAGGCTGGAGCCCACCTTTTGTTGGGGGGGTAGGGAGATTAGTAAGCTTAGGACTGGCCAGGCAGAAGAACAGTGTCAATGACATGAATCACGCCATTCGACGTCTCGATGTCTGTCTGAACGACTGTCGCGTTATTAATGGAGACGGTGCCTTCGGAAACGGAGATGGCAAGAGCATCGCCCTGCACCGTGTCTGCCGAAGTCAGGTTAACCACATCGCTGGCCATGACTTTGCCGGATACCACGTGATAGGTGAGAATAGAGACGAGCTGATCGCGGTTCTCGGGCAAGAGCAGCGATTCGACCGTGCCTTCGGGGAGACTAGCGAAAGCGTCATCCGTCGGGGCGAACACGGTGAAGGGACCATCGCCTTTCAGCGTGTCAACCAAACCTGCCGCTTGAACGGCTGCAACAAGGGTGCCGAAGGAGCCGGCAGCTACAGCCGTATCGACAATGTCCGCACTTGCCTTTTTGTCTGAATCTCGGGGAGTGTACCCGCAACCACTGCCGGCGATTGCCGAACTTGCAATTACGGTGACGATCCCGGTGCAGAATGTGATAATATTTCGCTTCATCATGGCCTCCAGTTGTTCAATTGAGTTTCTCGTGAGCACGCAACCTTGCGTACCTGTCACTTTGATGGATCGGGCTTCCTTCTCGCCCCTTACGCCGTCTTTCCTTTTATCGCCTTGAAAGCCATGCATGACCGTCTCACTGAATAGAGCAACCTTGCGGTCGTGGCTCGATACCGACCGGCTCGTTACCATCTTCGCGTTCGCTTTGGTGATTTCCATCTCCCTGGGCGAGCTTTTCATCTTCTTGTCCATTGCGGCCTGGGTGCTGCGTGAACGTCGTGCCGGGTTGAGGCGGATGGTACAAAGCCCCTTCTTTTTGCCGGTCCTATCCTTTAGCGGCGTCGCGCTACTGAGCGTATTCTGGAGCATCGAACCTGCTCGGTCTTACATGCGTTTTCATCGCCTCCTCTTCGCCGGCCTGCTGTTTGTCATGGGCGATCTCGGTGCATCGCGCGGAAAAGCGGCGATTCATCTCCCTGTTATTGCCTTCTGTGCCGGGGCCATGACCCTGGCGATTTATGACCTGTTCCGCATTCCTGCTCAGGTCAGTCGCGGTATTGCATGGCCGGACACCGGCAACATGCGCGATCCGCAGTTCTATTTGGTCGCCATCTGCCTCTTGGTTGGCATGCTCCTGATTCGAAGCGCGGCGCGGTGGCGTCCCTTCATGATTCTCGCATTGTTGCCGACCGCGGCGGGCCTGGTGCTGCACCTCAAGCGTGGGGTCTGGATCGCGCTTTTCCTGGCGCTGCTTCTCTTTGCCGGGTTGAGCAGGCGCTGGAAGATTCTCCTGTTGCTGGGGCTCTGTGGCGCCGCCGCTTTTGCCCTTCCGCAAGTCCGGGGGCGCGCCGCCGCCGCGCGATCCTGGTTCGACCCGGACGAGGGGGGGCGCTATCTTTTGTGGACCGAAGTGGCGCCACGCCTCATTCGAGAGTATCCGTTAGGTATGGGATGGTGCGCCCCTAGACATGAGGATCTCTTGGTATACAGCTCGAAAGTTCAGCCGGGCCTCCGGCATCTGCATAACAATGCCTTGCAGATTCTCGCCGAACTGGGGTGGGCGGGATTGGCCGCATGGCTGGCCTGGATGGCCGTGGCCCTGCGCGTCGCCTGGCGCGGGTTCCGCTCCCGGACCGAGGAGGATCCATTACATTGGGTCGGGCTCGGGGTCTTCTGCGCCTTTTGCGGCCTGCTGGTCAATGGGATGGTGGAATTTAATTTTGGAGACAGCGAGATTCTGATGCTCTGTGCTTTCCTCTTTGGCCTTATGGAGGCGTTGCGCCGAACAGCTCCGCAACGGGGCGGTGCGGTATGAAGTGGGCCCTGCCGATTGGACGCCCGTTTGGTATTCGGGTCGAGATTCACGCCACCTTCCTGCTGATTCTCCTCTACATCGGTTGGCGAGGCTGGGGCCTCGGCGGGCCGACGACCGCATTATGGGCCATGTTGCTGGTGGCGCTCCTCTTCGTTTGTGTGATCCTGCACGAGCTGGGGCACAGCGTCATGGCCATGCGTTTTGGGGTGCAGGTGCGCTATATCGTGCTCTTCCCGATCGGCGGCGTGGCCGCCATGTCCGAGATCCCCGAAAAGCCGATCCGGGAATTCCTCATTGCCGTGGCCGGACCGCTCGTAAACGTCGTCATCGTGCTGCTGCTGCGGCCCATCACGGGGAGTTTCTTTCCTGACCCGGGGATCGAGGTCTTTCCCTACGATGTGCCGAGCCTGATCGAGAAACTTCAGCTTGCGAATGCCATTCTGGTGATCTTCAACCTGTTGCCCGCCTTCCCGATGGATGGCGGCCGCATTCTGCGAAGTCTGCTGGCCATTCCTCTCTCCTACGAGTGGGCCACGCAAATCGCGGTGTGGGGTGGGCAGGCTGTGGCCATCGGCTTTGTCCTCCTGGGCCTGCGCTGGAACCCCTTTCTCGTTTTGATCGGTGGCTTTGTCTTCTTTGGGGCGTTGTCCGAAAACCGGTTGGTTCGCACCCGTGCCCGTTTTCGTGGCGTGCGGGCCGCAGACCTGATGAGCGGGCCGGGCGCCGTGCTCGGCCCGGAGCAGCCGCTGAGCGACTGTATGCGCCTGCTGGCGGACCGGCGCCAGGCCGACTTTCTCGTGCTGGCCGAAGGTCGGCTTGCCGGAATTCTGGAGCGCGACCGCTGGATGCGGGCGGTTGAAGTGCGCGGCGCCGATGCGCCGGTATCGACGGCGATGCGACGTTCGTTCGTCTGTTTCCGGCCGATCACGGAGATGTCCACGGCCTGGAAAGACATGCTCACCATGGACCAGAAACTTTTCCCCGTCATGGAGGGCGACGAATTGATGGGGCGTGTTACACAGGAGGACATCGTGCGTTTTCTCGCGCGTAGCCGCGGGCCGGAGCCTGTCTTCCACGGGTGGTCCAGCGCATCGCCATCGAGGACTACGCAACAATCCCGGTGGTCAATCGATTTGGGCTGAGGGCTCTGATACCCCATTCCTGGGTTGTGCGCACCTGCTGGTGGAGGACGGTCTTGTAGACCGTCGATCAGCGCATGGCCTGCTTAGAGGCACCGCTCGACGGGCAGTCCTGTCGGACATGCCCATCCTCCATTCCTGGGATGTGCGCACCTCGCTGGTGGAGGACGGTCTTGTAGACCGTCGATCAGCGCATGG
>SLOV01000047.1 GCA_007132345.1 Kiritimatiellia bacterium | reverse complement strand
GAAGCCGACGACGATGACGGAGAAGACCTGACCCCACCCTACCAGCAATGTCTCGGCAATCATTCCGCCATACCTCCAGAGCAGGGAACCCGCCGGTGTCATGAAGATGAGCATAAAGAAAATCATCGTCAGGGCCTGCGAGACCTCGGCCGATACCGTGCGCATCGGTGGAACGAAAAGGGAGAAAACCGCCCAGCCGTCCAGCATCGGCACGGGCAACATGTTCAACAGAAAGAGCACGGCATTCGCCAGCCCCGCAAATCGGAAGAATTGCGCCGCCATCTCCGGTCCCTCCGCCCCCCAGACCGGCAACCCGAGGATCGTGGCAATCAGCGCGGCGAGTACCGCCAGGATCAAATTAGCGGACGGCCCCGCTACGGAAACCGCCGCATCGCCACGGCGTGTGAGGCGCCCTACGTTCACCGGGACTGCGCCCCAGGCAATGCCGAAGAGGCCAAGCACCACCATGGAAGTCGGGCCCATCTGCACCAGCGGGTTCAGGGAAAGATGGCCCCGATCCGCCGCCGTCGGGTCGCCCAGTTTCAACGCCATCCAGGCGTGTGCAAACTCATGGACGCAGATCGAGAAGATGACAATCAGTACCCATGTGAAGTAGAACCATGGATCCTGCGTTAGATAGCTTATAAACATGGAGCCCATCGGATTTCCGCGCCGCGAGGCAGGACTATGCCTGCGTCCAGGATGCGCGACAAGTCCGCGCTGGCGAGATTCGGAAAGGAAGAGAGTATGGCCCACCGTATTTGCCGAGAACTGATCCGCGGCGAGATCGATAATCGTGCCGAAGGCCGCGTGACGGGCACCCTCTGGCTCGCCGGCCGCGAAGAACCGGTGCAGCTCCGGCTGAAAGGGAATCCATGGCGCGATCTCGCGGGTTGTCTCGTCCGCTTCACCAACCCGAATCCCGTGGTAGAACGGGCATGCAGCCTCGCAGAACAACAGGAAGGTGTGGTGGGCGACATGACGGCCTCCCGCAAGGTGAGGATTTTGCAGGAGGACTCGACCGGCCAGCCCCTCGGGGCCGCGATGCATCAGGAGCAGCACTGGGCCGCGGCGTTCTATCTGGAGTGGTTCAGCGAGCAGAACGGGCGCGTTGTCGTGGAATCAGCCGATTATCGGGTCGAGATCGAGGAGGCCCCGACCTGGTCGATGAGCCCGGCGCAGGAAGAGGCGCAGCGGCAAGCGAACGAGGCGGCCATGCAGTCGTTTATGGAGCGCCTGGGCGATGCGCTGCATCTGCCCGACACCGAGGCAGAGGAGGCGCAGGATCGGCCCACGAGCCAGGTCGAGGCCGAGGCCGATGCGGAGGCGGCCCGCATGAACCTGCTACTCGACCGGGTGATGGCGCGTATGGAGCGCGAAGGCATCGACGATGGCGAAGAGTATGAGCGCATCTACCGTGAGGAACGCGAAAAACTGCGGATCGAGCGTGGCGAGCCGGCTCCGGAACCGCTGACGCCCGAGCAGGAAGCGGAGCAGGCGCGCTGGATCGAAGAAATGAACGCCGCGGCGGAAGAGGCGCTGCGCGAGTACGAAGAAAAGGGTGACGAGGATGAACTGCCCTCCCACCCCCTGGTCGACCACTGCCAGGATTTGGGGATTCGCATGTACCACGAAGTCAAGGCCTCGGGCTGGGTGCCGGAAGGCGCGCCCGACGAGCATCCCCTCCGCGAAGCGGTTTATGGCGTAGAATTTGCCTCCGCAAAACTGGCCGGCGCGCTCTCCGGAATCGTGCGCCGGGAAGAATGGCCACCCGACCCCTTGTTTGCGGGCGACACCCTGGTGCGCTTAAAGAAGGCGCGCACCTATCTGCGCGACGCGATTGCGGGCCTGGATGCCGCCGACGAACAGCGCCTCGCAGACTTCGATTGGCGTGTTGCACGGCGCGCCGAAGTCGCCGCGATTCTCCGGCAGGTCGAAACCCTCATCGCCGAAGTGCGCGAAAGTCTCGAATAGCGGGAGAATTCCGGACCAGGAAATCCGCTTGCCATCCACTTTGGCCCACCGTATGCTAAAACACCATTATCTCTATCGGGAAATTGCAGTATGCAAACCATTCTTAGTCCTGGCCAAGTCAGCGCCCAACTCGCCCCACTGGCGGCGCGCGACCGCATTGCGCATGCCTACGAACTGTTCGGCCCTGACCTCATCCTGGCCACCAGCTTCGGGGTAACGGCCGGGGTCATGCTCCGGCTGGCGACTCAAGTCTACCCGGACATTCGTGTGATCACGGTGCGGCACGGTTACGAGTCACGGCGAACGCTGCAGCTTGCGGATCATTATCGCACGCAACTCCATTTGAATTTGAAGATCTACGAAGCGCCTCACCTCCCGATCCCGGACGAGAACACCCCTGCGTTCGAGGATTTCAAGCGACAGATCAAGGTCGAGCCCTTTCGAAAGGCGCTCGCTATCGAGCAGCCGGCCGCCTGGCTTTCGGGCGTGATGCGCGAGGAAACGGAAACGCGCAAGTCGTTCGACTTCGCGATGCAGAAGAACGGGTCGCTCGCGATCTACCCGATCCTAGATTGGAGCCCCACCTATGCCGAGGAGTACTGCCTCGCGCACGGGCTGCCCCTCAATACCGACTACTACGACCCCGCCAAAGGACTCTCGCAAAAGAACGAGTGCGGTCTGCACCTTGGCGACATCGGGAGCAGTTGGACGAGCAGCGGGCTCTGATAGAAATGGCACTGCCCGAAGTCGTAACCGATCCGAGCCGCGCTGTAATCAGACATCGAGCAGGGCCCGCTCACTCGCAACGGGAAGACCTTCGACCATATAAATATGCAGTGACTTCATCGAACCGGCGGCTCCGGCTTTTACCTCGATCGGCACAATCGAACTGCCTTGCTGCATAATGTAGTCAATCTCCCCCTGCCGTCCCTCGGTGCGCTGCCAGTAGAACAGGCGCGGATCCTCAAAGGGGCGGAAAAGACAACGGAGATGCTGACCGACAAACTGCTCAGCCAGACCGCCCTTGTTGGCCCAAATCACACGGTCTAAGTCGCGTAACTCAAGACGCGAGAACCCCAATTGCACGGAGACAAGGCCGATGTCTACGAGGAGAGCCTTGAATAGACGGGGATTGGCTTCCGCCCCGAGTGGAAGACCTCTGGCTGAGGTGTGCTCAATTAGGCAATCCGGCCGACAGGCATGCTGAATTCGTGGTCTACGAGGGCGAAATCGAACAGAGAGCCTGCCGTGACAACCGGCAACTCCGGCAAATCCTCATAGAACCACCGCAGGAAGGGAAGGGAGTTCTGCGACCCCTACAGGGTCGACGCGCTTTTCTTTCGAAACCTTGTTCCCGGCGCTTCGCACCGGGCTATGTTCTTTGACCCCGTTGGGGTCAGAGTGAAAACCCGTCTGGCCATTGGGCTCCGGGGGACGGCTTGTGAAGCCGTCCTACCCCAGCCTACTGGCTGTAAGACGGGATCCAATCCCGTCTCCCCGTAGCCCATCAGCCCGCCATTTCGCCGCTGCCACACGCAAAGCTATTGTGCCTCAATATCTTATTGCGTTCGCTGCAAAGTGATGCGACAACAACCTCATATTGATGCAAACCCGTCATGAGAGTTTCTGTAGACATAGAACATAGTCTGCTTCTCGAGGTCATGAGCCTGACCGGGGAGAAGGGAAAGAGTCCCGCATTGGCCAAGGCCATAGCGGAGTTCGTTCGACGGCGAAAGGCCGCCCAATTCGGAAGAATGATTCGCGAAGGCGCGTTCGACTATCCCCACAACCCGGCGGATGATACCGCCGCAAATCCTGTACCTCCTTTACCCGAAGGCTGAAGATGGTCCTGGTCGATTCTTCTGCGTGGATCGAGGGACTGAGGCGCAAGGGAAACCTGGACGTGAAACTGGCCCTCGAAGGGCTGCTCGATGCCTTCGAGGCACAGATCTGTTCGCCGGTACGCCTGGAAGTGCTTGGTGGCGCCGGAGCGCCGGAGCGAACGCGCTTAGGCCGATACTTCTCGGTTCTTCCCCAACGTGATTGTGATCGAGCCGATTGGGAACGAGCCGTTGCGTTGGCGTGGAGACTTCGGGATCGGGGCACTTCTGTTCCATGGATGGACGTCCTGATCGCAGCCATCGCCCTCGCCGATGACGTTCGGGTCTATGCCGTCGATCAGCATTTCGCAGCCATCGCACAGGTCACCGGCCTGCGCTTATACACCCCCGGGCATGGCGGCGCGTTTCATCCTGAGCGGTAGCCGACATCCACGGCGTTTGGCAACGCAGCCTGAAGGGCTGCCAGAACTCCACCCCCTTTGTCGCCCCTCTTTGTCGCCCCTCCTTGTCGAGAATCAGGGCGGGAATTCGACAAAGGGCTTCGACAAAGAAGGGCGACAAAGTGGAAGGCAGAGAGTTCGGTTCACAACCCATCTGGCTGTTGGGCTACGGGGGACGGGATGCGATCCCGTCCTACCCCTCCTCCCACTGTGGGCGCTGGCTACGTAAGACTTAGAAGTAGACGCGCAGACCAAACGCGAACTCAAGGTTCTTGTCGTCCAGTCCTGTGCTGGAATCATCCAGGAAGATCTGGTCGTTCTTCACCGCCACCGAGTAGTGCGCTGCCGCGGTCGCCGCGATGTTCGGGCGGAGGAAGAGCTTCAGGCCGGCCGTGGCGCGGGCGAAAACGCCCTCCTCTTCCGGATTGTCGTCTTTGGTGTCGATCCATCCATAACCGATCGCCGCGCCGAGATAAGGCACGATCGGCAGGCCCGTCGGCAGATTCTGTTCGATGGAGAATGAAATCCCCTGGCGCTGAATCCCACGGTCGTCCTGGAACAGGGCGAGCAGGGCCAGTTCGTAGTTCTCATCGCAGAACACGCTGTAGCCGAATTCATAAGCAACCGTGTCGCCAACCGCCGTGTCGGTATCCACCACCACATCGGCCCGCACGTTATGCGTATTCTTGGAGAGACGCGCCACCTCTTCCGCCATACCGGCTCCAGCCCAAACGCCCGCCAACACAAACGCTGTCAGAATCTTCAGTGTTCTCATCGCATTGCCCTTTCGATTAGCGCCCTGTCGGGCGAATTCCTCCAACTCAAAGCGCGCCCAGCACCGCGACCGCGCCAGTTTCTCCTCCTACGATGAAACCGGGATTCCTCTAAAGTACCCCCTTGTTCCACATTGCACGCTCGACAATATCAAAAAAGCGGTTTCTGTCAACCGATTTTTCGGCCCATTCTCGGCCAAGAAAACACCCCTTCCCGCTCAGGGGATGGGCTGCCTGCCCTCCATGGCGCGCATCAGGGTCACGGCATCCAGATAAGCAATGCCACTGCCGGCCGACAGGCCAAAGCCGAGCCGAAACACATGCACGTCCAGTGCGCGCAACTGGTCCTGCAAATAGCTGCCGGTCGCATCGCTTTCGGTATCGGCATCGAGGGCCAGAATCACCTCGCGAATGCCCTCTGCTCGCACCCGCTCCACCAGCTTTTCGGCCCGGATTTGAGCAGGCCCCTGCCCGCGCATGGGAGAGAGTTTCCCGTGCAGGACGTGATATCGCCCGCGGAAGCTCCCGCTCTTCTCCACGAGCCCCAGCGCGCCGGGATCCTGCACCACGCAGAGGACCCCCGTGGCTCGGCGCGGGTCGGCACAAACGTCGCACACCTCCGCACCCCGAATCGCAAGATTGCCGCACGCGCGGCAGAGCACCACCCGGTCGCGCAGTTCTTCCAACGCCTCGATCAGCTCCCCGACCAGACCGCCGCCTCCGGTCGCCAGGCGCAGGGCAATCCGCTCTCCCGAGCGCCGTCCAATGCCCGGCAGGCGCGAGAGCACCCGCGTCAACCGCGCCAGCGGATCGGTCCGGCTCATCGGTCTCAGAACGACATGCCGGGAATCTTCATGCCGGCGGTCACTTTCGACATCTCATCAGCGACCATCGCGTGCGCCTTCTTCAGCGCCCCGTCCACCGCGGCCAGCACCAGGTCCTCCAGCATCTCCGTATCCTGCGGATCCACGACCTGGGGGTCGATCTGAATACTGCGCACGCTGATGTCGCCGGCCGCCGTCACGGTCACTTTTCCGCCGCCCGCCGAGAACTCAACGGTGCGATCCGCCAGTTCGTCCTGCAGCTTCTGCATATTGCGCTGCATGTCGGCGGCCTGCTTCATCATCTTCATCATGTTGGCCATACGATTCTCTCCTTGCCTGTTGCCATTCGCGCGTCAGTCGCGAATATCTTCAATATCTCCGTTGAAAGCGTCAATCACCCGCGATACCGCGGGTTCATGCAACCATTCCTGCAGCGTGCGCGACTCCTTCTCCCCCTTATACTCCGACGATGCCTGCCCGCTGCCCTCCGCGGCCCGTGCGCCGGACATATCCGCCGCCGACCGCTCCGCGCGCGACCGTTCCGGCGGCGTCACGATATGATCCGCAGGCAACGGCACGTGCCCCGCGGTTTGTTCCAGCACCACAAAATCGACCCGAGCCCCTCGGTTCAACATCGTACCCAGCATCTTCTGAATGGCGTTCCGATTGCGCAGCGTGTCGATCTTCGAGGCATTCTCGCCGAACTCCGGGTCGAACCCGATCGTCACCACATCGCCCACCACCGAGACCGGGCGGGCGTCGAGCAGATACCCCTTCACCAGCGAGGCATACGCCCCCACCCGTTCCGTGAATTCACGCCAATGACTCAGCAGATAGCGCGTCTCTTCCTCGTTGTTACGACTGGTTGGCGTTGGCGCGACGGGCCGCTCTGCGACCTGCAAGGGAGGTGTGCCGGGTGCCGCTGCCGGCGCACTCGGCTCCGTGGCATGCGGCGGTTCGACATCCGCCGCCTGCGGCTCAACAACCCGCGCCTGCGTGGTGCGCCCGCCCTGAATCGCGGGCATCCCGCTCCCCTCCGCGAGCGCCGCGCGCAACTCGGCGACTTGCCGGATCAACTCGTCGATCGTCACCATGCTCGCCGCCCGCGCACAACGGATCAGCGCCGTTTCGAGCAGCGTCCGCCGCGATAGCGCCTGCCGCATGCGGCTATCGAGGTCCGTGAGAATATCGACCACCCGCAAAACACGCCCTGCCGAGATCTCTTTAGACCGCACGCGCAATCCTTCCGCCTGCGCCTCGGTCAGGTCCATTTTCTCCACCGCCTCGGGCGCGTGCAGGGCAATCAGCAGATTCCGGAACTGCCCGATCAATTCCACCACCAGCCGCTGCAGGTCTTTGCCCTGCTCGTCCATCTCCGAGGCCGCCCGGATCGCGGCCGCCACGTCACCGCGCAGAATCGCATCCACCAACTCCTCCAGTGCCGACCACGACACAATGCCGAACACCGCCAGTACATCGCTTTCGTCGATGCGCTTGCCCCGGAACGAAATCAACTGGTCCAGCGCCGACTCCGCGTCGCGCATGCCACCCTCCGCGCCGCGCGCGATGGCCAATAGCGCCGCCTCATCGATCTCGACCTGCTCATCCTCCGCGATCCGCCGCAACTGCGCCACGATCTCGCGCAGCGGAATGCGGCGCAGATCGAAACGCTGGCAACGCGAAAGAATCGTGGCGGGCACCTTCTGCGGCTCGGTGGTCGCGAAGATGAACTTCACATGTTTCGGCGGCTCCTCCAGCGTCTTCAGCAGCGCGTTGAACGCCTGCGTGGAAAGCATGTGGACTTCGTCGATGATATAAATCTTATGCGGCGCACGTGCTGGGGCGTAGTGAACGCTTTCCCGCAGGTCGCGCACCTGCTCAACACCGTTGTTCGAGGCCCCGTCGATTTCGATGACATCGAGGCTGCCGCCCGCCATGATCTCCCGGCAGGTGGTGCAGGCGTCGCAGGGCGTCGGGGTCGGCCCCTTCTCACAGTTCAGGGCCTTGGCCATGATCCGCGCCGTCGAGGTCTTGCCCGTGCCGCGCGGCCCGACGAAGAGATAGGCGTGCGCCACCCGCTTCGCCTCGATCGCATTCGTCAGCGTGCGGCTGACGTGCTCCTGGCCCAGCACGTCCGAAAACTGCTGGGGTCTCCACTTTCTCGCAAGTACTTCGTAGGCCATGAACTCTCCGGCTCCGTCATATTAGAAAGACCGCGGGGGCGCTCGCACCAGGAACACCTGAGGCGCCCAGACGCACTGGCTTATCGCTGCTACCTTCCGGTCCTGACGAGGTTCACCCGCGCCTGTCGCAAAGGGCCCAATGCTCGACGATCCCCCGCGGCCAAATCGCTGCCGCAACAGGCAGAGGACGCTACCGCCCCCCGCTCTGCTTGGCAAGCCCGGCCTGCGCATACGGAGTTCCCGCTTGCCGCCGCCCGGCCGACATGCATCATACGCCGCATGCGCATTCTTCTCTGTAACGACGACGGCATCTATGCCGAAGGCATCGAACGCCTCTACCACGCCGTGCGGCACCTCGGCGAAATCGCGGTGGTCGCCCCCGAAGCCGAGCGCAGCGCCGTGGGCCACGCCATCACCATCGCCTCGCCCATCAAATCCCGCCGTATCGAGCGCTCCAGCTCCTTCTCCGGCTATGCCGTCAGCGGAACCCCCGCCGACTGCGTGAAGCTGGCGATCGGCAACCTCATGCCCGAACCGCCAGACCTCGTCCTCAGCGGCATCAACCACGGCGCGAACGCCGGCATCAGCATCCTCTATTCCGGCACCGTCTCCGGCGCCACCGAAGGCGCCATTTGCGGTGTGCCCAGCGTCGCCCTCTCCATGGCCACCTTCGATCGGCCCCTCTGGGAAACCGGTGCGCGCGTCGCCACGCAAGTTGTCGAAATGCTGCAGCGTAACCGGCTCCCCCCCGCAACCGTGCTCAACGTCAATATACCCAACCGCCCTTTCAAAGAACTGCTCGGCTACGCCGTCGTGCCCATGGGCCCCTCGCGCTGGGTGGAGGAATTCGACGAACGGATCGACCCGCGCGGCAACACCTACTACTGGATCGACGGCAAACTCCAGCTTAGCGATGGCGCCCCGCACCAGAACGATGTCACGCTCGTCGACGAAGGGTACGTCACCATTACCCCCATCACCTTCGACCTCACCGCCCACACGCACATCGAACCCATCCGCGCCTGGGACTGGAAGCTCTGAGCAACCGAACAACGGAACCGGCGTCGCCTGTGGCGATTGCGGTCGAGAGCGCGTCCGCTTCATCCATAGAATCTATTGAATTCACGACCGGAGCGGCTCGGCTTACCGAGCCGGAAAGCCGGTCTCAAGCACTGTTCTCTCAAACGAGCACCTGCAACCCTTGGTGGCGTTCGAAGAGATTCGAGTGTACGAGTAGGTGTACGAGTACGAAGAGTCATACCAACCCGTACTCGTACACCTACTCGTACACGCCTATCTCTCCATCCGTCAGGAAGGCGACTGTATCGAATACCCCGCAGATGCTGGAAGAACCCGATCGCCCCCTCAGCAATTCTCATTATGGCCCTTGCCGCCTAAAGGCGGGACTACAAACGGGCGAAAACCTGGCGGAAAACCGTTCGTAGTGCCTGCTTCAGCAGGCCCGAAGGACCCGTTCCGAGCCATACTGAGAATTGCTGTCGGCCCTCCCCCTTGCATCTTCCTCCGCGCAAGCGGATGATGCTCGCACCATGAGCCATCCTTCGGCAAGCGCCCCCACCCTGCTCCATCCCATGGCTCTATTGAATTCACGACCGGAGCGGCTCGGCTTACCGAGCCGGAAAGCCGAGCTCAAGTACTTTTCTCTCAACCAACTCCTTTACGATTCTTGGCCGAATTCGAAGAGATTCGAGTGTACGAGTAGGTGTACGAGTACGAGGAGTCATGCCAACCCGTACTCGTACACCTACTCGTACACGCCTATCTCTCCATCCGTCAGTGAAGCGATCATATCGAATCGAATACCCCGCTCGTCCCGATAACGCCGGATTTACCTTGCCCCCTCCCCCCTTGCAACTCGCTATACACAAGCGGATGATGCTTGCGCCATGAGTCATCTTTCGCCAACTACCCCTGCCCTGCCCGAAAAGGCGTTGGATGCTTTACTCAGCCAAATCCGCGGCATTGTCCGTCATGACCCCTGCACCCTCGGCGCCTACGCCACCGATGCGAGCATGTATCAGCTCACACCCGCCGCCGTCATCGAACCACGAGACCGAGACGACCTCCTCGCCGCCATCCGCATTTGCGCCGAGCACGCATTGCCCATGCTCCCCCGCGGCGGCGGCACCAGCCTCACCGGCCAGAGCGTCGGACCCTGCGTCATTCTCGATACCTCCCGCTTCTTGAACCACATCCTCGAAATCAACATCGAAGAGCGTTGGGCGCGCGTCGAGCCCGGCCTCGTGCGCGATGAACTTAACTGCACCCTCGCACCACGCCGCCTCCACTTCGCGCCGGACCCCGCCACGAGCAGCCGCGCCAACATCGGCGGCATGATCGCCAACAACGCCGCCGGCATGCGCTCCCTGCAATACGGCATGACCATCGACCACCTCCTCAGCGTCGACCTCGCCCTCGCCGACGGTGAGGTGGTCACCCTGACCCGCGTGGAAAAACAGGACCTCGCCAGCCCCGCAACCGCCCCGCAGGACCGCATCTTCCGGGGACTGCACGCCATCATTGAGCGCGAACGCGCGGAAATCGAAGCCCGCTTCCCCAACGTGCCACGGCGCAGCGGAGGTTATGCCCTCGACGCCTTCACGGGCCCCATGCCATGGAATCTCGCAAAGATCGTCGCAGGCAGCGAAGGCACCCTCGGCTGCATCCTCGAGGCCACCGTCCGACTCGAACCGCTACCGGCGCACAGCGGACTCTGCCTCGCACACTTCCAGTCCCTCGCCCATTGCCTCCGCGCCGTACAGGCCATTGTGGCGCACGGCCCCAGCGCCGTCGAACTGCTCGACGGCCTGATCCTTGAACAGGCGCGCAAACACCCGCTCACCCGCCACACCTGCCGCATGATCCAAGGCGCGCCGGAGGGTCTGCTCATCATCGAAATACGCGGCGACGACACCGACCGCGTCCGCACACAACTCGCGGCCATCGCCCATAGCGTGCTCCGCGACCAGGGCGCCTACGCCGCCCCCGTCATGGACGCACCCTCCGACGCAGCCGCGGTCTGGCTCATGCGCGAAAGCGCGCTCGGGCTCATGACCAACGCGCCCGGCAGCCGTAAACCGACCCCCTACATCGAAGACGCCGCCGTGCCGCTCGATGTCCTGCCTGACTATGTCGAAGCCGTGCGCGCCATCTGCGCGAAGCATGGCCAGCCCGTCTCCCTCTTCGCACACGCGGGTGCGGGCCTGCTGCATATCCGCCCCCTTCACGACCTGCACCAGCGCGAAGACATCGAGACGATGCTCCGCATTCAAGAAGAAGTCTTTAAGCAAGTCCTCGCCTTCGGCGGCGCATGGAGCGGCGAACATGGCGACGGCATCATCCGCGCCGGTTTCAATCGCCGCTTCTTCGGCGAGCGACTCTACGCGGCCTTCCGCGAACTCAAAGCACTCTTCGATCCGCGCGGCCTCATGAACCCCGGAAAAGGGGTCGCTCCTTTCCCTCCCGACCAGAACCTGCGCTACGGCCCAACCTATCGGCCCGAACCCATCTCGACGGCCTTCCAGTGGCAGGACGATGGCGGACTGCTCGCGGCAACGGAACAATGCACCGGTATCGGTGCCTGCCGCAAACTCCGCAGCGGTGTCATGTGCCCCTCCTATATGGCCACGCGCGACGAACTGCACTCCACGCGCGGCCGCGCCAATGTCCTGCGCCTCGCCCTGAGCGGACAGTTGGGTCCGGATGCCATGCGCAGCGAAGAAGTCCACGCCATCTTCGACCTGTGCCTCGCCTGCAAAGGCTGCCGCGGCGAATGCCCCAACAGCGTGGATGTCGGGAAGATGAAGGCAGAGCTGCTCCACGCCTATTACCAGACCCACCGCCGCCCGCTCCGCGCCCGCCTCTTCGCCAGGCCCGACCTGCTGGGGCGCCTCCAGTCCGGCTGCATGGCACCCCTCTCCAATGCCGTGCTACAATCCGCGGCCGGGCGACGCACCCTCGACCACTGCCTCGGCATCGATGCACGGCGCCCCCTGCCCCGCTATGCGCGCCACCGCTTCACTGACTGGTTCCGAGCCCGACCGCGCAGCCCCTCGCAGGGCGCGCCCGTCATTCTCTTCGTTGACCTTTATATGGAGTTCCATGAGCCGGAAGCCGGCCAGGCCGCCGTACAGGTGCTCGAGGCAGCGGGCTATCGCGTGAAAGCCTTCGGGCCCGCCGACAGCCAGCGCCCGGCAATCTCGCAAGGCGATCTCGAACGCGCTCGCAAACAAGGCGCCGCGCTCTTCCGGCACCTCGCTGAATTCGCCGATCCAGGGACACCGATCCTGGTCGTCGAACCCAGTTGCGCCACGGCGCTGCTCCAGGACCTGCCCGACCTGCTCACCGATCGCATCCTCGCCGACCAGGTCGTGGCGCGCATCGCCACCGTTGAATCGTTCCTCGTCCGCGAGCGTGACGCAGGCCGCTGCCATATCCCGCTCGACCCCGCACCCGGGCCGCTTTCCATTCTCTTCCATCCGCATTGCCATCAAAGCGTACTCGACCGCGGCCGCGCCTGCCTGGAACTGCTCTGCGCCATCCCCGGCGCCATAGTGCGCGAGAGCGGCGCAGGCTGTTGTGGCATGGCCGGGGGCTTCGGCTACGAAAAGGAGCACTACGACCTCTCCCTGCAAGTCGCCGAAGACCGGCTGCTCCCCGCCATCCGCGACGGTGCACCGACAGAGCGAATCGCAGCCGCCGGCTTCTCCTGCCGGCACCAGATCCGTGATCTCACGGGGCGCACCCCCGAGACACCGCTTCAGATCGTCGCCGAACGTCTCCCGGAAATTATGCCGGATTGAACGGCCATTTACTGACTTCATTCTCGTATTCCACGGAAAGAATGATCTACGCGTGTTCATGAATCACCCATAGCCAGACTGAAAAGGCGAAGATCGGGCATTTACGCCGCCCGCAGAACCCGCTAGCATGCCCGCATCGTGGTCGAGCGCTCCGTCATATTGGTCGGCTTGGGGTTGGTTGTGGGGTTTATTGTTGCCCTCTACGGCCTGCTCTGCATGGCGGCCGCCCAGGCCTACTTTGTCGGCCGCGAAGGCATCTACCTGCTCGAAGGCAGTCGCGCCGTTTTTCTGGGCGCCTTCACCTTCGGGCTCGGCCTCCTCATGCATCTCCAGAGCATCGGCGCCATCGAGCGCCGGCATCACCGCAAAATCAAGCGCGGCTCCATCCTCGCCATGGTCGCCATGGGCGTCGGCCTCTTCGGCTTTCTCCTCCTGCCCCTCCTGACGCCATGAGGCTCCCCCGCGAACCCGTTCCCCGATGAAAGCTCTCCTCCAAGACGCGCCCAAGACGCGCATGGCCATCCGAATCCTGGTGCTCCTCGTGATCTACTCCCTCTTCGGCTGCCGCACCATCAAAGAGCGCGACCTCTTCTTCCCCCGCACCATGACCCGGCCTCCACCGGCAGACGGACGCCTCGACATCGAACTGGAACTCCCCGACGGCGACACCATCGGCGGCTGGTGGGTGCAGCATCCCGGCGCAGAACGCCTCCTCTTCTACTTCTACGGAAACGGCGAGACCGCCGTCGACTCCCTCTTCCGCATGAACTGGCTGGCGCAGACCCTCGACACCGACGTCATCTGCATCGACTACCGGGGTTACGGGTTCAGTAGCGGCAGGCCCAGCGTGGACGCCTTGCTCAGCGATGCCCTGGCCGTCTACGACTATTGCACCACCCACGAACGGGGGCGCGGCAAAGACATTTTCGTCTATGGCCGCTCCATCGGCACCATCCCCGCGCTGCAACTCGCCGACGAGCGCGAGTTGCACGGCCTGGTGCTCGAAGCGCCCTTCACCACCGCTGGCGACGTGATCCGCGCCTGGCGCAACAATATGGGGCCGCTCCGCTTCATCATTTATCTTCGCCCCGAGGCATCCCTGGCGCAGCGGCGTCAGCCCATCGACATCATTGCCGATTACACAGGGCCGCTCCTGGTTTTCCACGGTGCGCTCGACAACGTCATTCCGCAGCCGCTTGGCAGGGCTATTTATGAAGCGGCGGGCTCCGATGAAAAAGTGTGGGTCGACGTACAGGGCTACGACCACAACAATCTTTCCCTCAACATCCCCGAAGTCGAGGCAGCGCTCCGCACCTTCTTCGGGCGACCCGCGCTCTGATCCGTGGAATCCGTTTTCCATTCCGTGGAACTTTTTCTCCATTGAATGGAAGAAAAGTCCCACATCAACACACCTGCTTGGTTGCCTCCCTCCGTGTTCTCAGTGCCCTCCGTGGTTCAAGAACGTTGCCATGCGCTGGAGGCCACTTCTTAGCGGGTGTGTTGATTTATTCGGCGCGCGAGCGGAATGCCCAAGCAATTTGGAGTGCGCTTTCTTGAAAGCGCTTTTTTCCAGGGGTTCTTGAACCCCCGGGAACTCAACGGATGACAGCCCCGTCCTTCACCATGCGATTGTGCGCAGCGCTGGATCGCAGGAGGCCACGGCACGGCTTGAATCAATCAACACACCCTAGCAGAGGTGGCTACTACGCGGCATGGTGGCCTGTAGCCGACGCGGATACGCGGCGGAGCCGACTATGTTGTTCGGGACACTGCAAGACGCGCGCGACACGCAAATCCTGCCCCCCGGGCAACGCTCCTACGGCGGCATGAGAATCCACGACTGGACAGGCCTAATGCTTTCATGCATGCATGACCACATGAAAACGATTTCCCTCACGGATGAGGCCTACCAACGCCTGAAGGACTGGAAGCAGGAGCGAGAGGATTCCTTTTCTAAGGTGGTGCTAAGAGTCGTTCCCAGCAATGGCACGTTCGGGCAACTGCTGGAGAAAGTTGAGGATCTGCCTCCACTCAGCAGAAAGCAGGCGATGGCGATGGAAGAAGTCGCGCAGTATGGTCGTGACCCTGGGTCTCTCTGTGTTCCTCTCTGATTTTCCCCTTCTGCAATCGAGTCCGGATGTCGTGCTTCCCTACTCCGAAATATTCGTTCAGTTGCGCAAGAGAGGCCAGATGATTGGACCCAACGACTTATGGATCGCGGCCGTGGCCCGCGTTCACCAACTCCCAATTCTCACCCGAAACTCAACGGAGTTCCGCCGTGTTGATGACGTGGAGGTGATCGACTACACCGAGCGTTCCCGGGGTTAAATCTGGTGCATGTGTTACACCGCTGCCGTGCGGGCAGGTTCACGAAAATAGAGAACGCCTCGTTATCATCAGCCACTTCTTAGCGGGTGTGTCGATCAATTCAAGCCGTGCCGTGACCTCCTGCGAGCCAGCGCTGTGCACAAATTCATCGTGAAGGACGGGGCTGTCATCCGTTGAGTCCCCGGGGGTTCAAGAACCCCCGGGAAAAAAGCGCTTTCAAGAAAGCGCACTCCACATTATGGACATTCCACCCTGCGCGCCGAATAAATCAACACGCCGTATCAGAAGCGGCTACATGCAGAGGCAGCAGCGCCGCAGCCCGAGATGTAGCCACGTGACTTCGTACGTGGCCTGCGGCCGATGTGGTTACGCGGCGGACCCGGCGATGGTATTCGGGACACGACGGAGTAGGCGAAGGATGAAAAATGGGCGGCTCAATCGATTACCTCCGGCCGGTGTCCACGTTGCGACTGCCATCGGGTTGGAGACTTAATGCGACATACGCGATCAAACGGGTCCCGCCATCCTCCAGAAGCACTTCCCCAACAGATCCCTTCCCGTACCGCCCCCCGGTCTTGAAGTAGAAATACGTCCCTCGCGATGGGCTCATCATCCATCTCGCGTGCAGCTCTTCCGCGGTCAATACCAACTCAGGCACATAGCCCTCCGCGGGTGCACGCTTCATGAACCAGCGCGCGTGCTTTCCTTCTTCTTGTTCGTAGAGAACGAAACCGCCTTCAGGGTCGTTGATGCGGAGCCGCAGCACCTGCGGGTACACGCGGTCAAGGCGATCCCATTGGCCGTGGGTTATCGTGTGCGTCAGAATACGCCCATCGTCTGTGTCCGCGACTATGGAAACACCGCCCGGCGGCAGGGCTTCCACGTCATTCACATCGTCGATACGCTTCAATACTCTCTCCCGGTATGGCACTGGGTTTTCGCGGAAATCGACCACGACCCCGCCCGGCGTTTCCCGCTCGTAGGGCGCAAGGAACTCTAAGGGGCCGCCATACCCCACTAATTTCGTAACATCCCCGATCTTCTCCAGCACCACGCGGAGGTTCTCATGACGCACCACCCCTTCCTCGACCTCCACCTCTTTGCCCTCCATGATGGCAATCTCTGCTTCCCTGGGCACATCCGCGCTACGGAAATTGAAGTTCTCCTCTTCCACGTAGTACCCGTCCTTCCTGAAATAGAGAGTGATACCCGCATAAGGTCGGACATCGACCTTAAACATGCCGTTCGTCGCAACTATACTTTCGAATGTATTTTTCGTATTCCACCCAAGCCCAATCAATTGCGTCATCCTTAAGCTGATCCTCACATCCTGCAGGCGATTTCCTTCCTGATCTACCACCTCCCCCGCTAAAATGAACCGGCCTTGGGCTGTCTTCGCCATCAGGCGCTCGGCGCGTAAGAAGAACTCGATAGCCTCCTCTTCCGTCATCTCGTCATCATCGAACTCCTCTTCCGTCATCTCGTCATCGTCGAACTCCTCTTCCGTCATCTCGTCATCGTCGAACTCCGGTGCGGAATCCGCGCGAAGCAGCATCCCTGCGAAACCTGACAAGAACGCCGCAAGCAGTAACGTCCCGATCACATACTTTCTCATGCTCTACTCCTCTCCCAGGGGGATTCTTGGTATCTGCTCCGGTCTGCCGCCGATTCGCCAATCACCCAGCACTGCATCATACCACGGCCAGATCACCGGGAACCACATCTGTGCATTGGCATTGCGGCCTAAATCTCACCTCCACTTCGAGCACGGCACCCGGTCGCTGATACACACATGAACAATAACACAAATTCTCATGAGGGCGGGGCACCTTGGCATTGCCGGCCACTTCTTATCAGAAGCGGCTACATGCAGAGGCGTGGCCTGCAGCCGATGTGGTTACGCGGCGGACGCAGCCGTGTTGTTCGATCACACCCAATAGGTGAAGACGGTACTTTGTGGCACTCTTAATCGCCGCCCTTTATCGGAACCACTTAACCGACCTGCCTCATCGACAAGGGCTCGTTGACCATCGTTTAGGCGGGTCGTTTTAAGGGTGTCCGGGTAAGGGTGGCGACGAAGTGTTCGCTCGTTGAGTCTCCGGGGGTTCAAGAACCCCTGGAAAAAAGCGCTTTCAAGAAAGCGCACTCCACATTATGGACAGTCCACCCTGCGCGCCGAATAAATCAACACGCCGTATCAGAAGCGGCTAGGTTGAACGTCATAGCCCTCAGACATCGGACCTCCACCCTCAGACCTCAGACTTCTGACCTCTGACCTCAGCCTGTCCGCCCTCCGCCCTCCGCCCTCGACACCCAATACTCTCCGTGCAAACGCCCTGCAAATGCCTTATGTTCGCTGCGTAATCATACACACTTATTGCCCCGAATTGCCCTCATCCAGCCACTCGCTCCACGCCCATGAAGAACCCGCGCATCCCACTCCTATGGCTCGTTCTGGGGTGCCTTCTCGCGCTGTTGGTCATTTTCGCCTTTCGCAAGGACCCGATTGAGCCGGCCAGACCCCTTGCCACTTCCGCGGAAAGCGCCCCCGAAACCCCGTCGCCCCCGCCCGCCACGCCCGACCCGGTCCCAGAGCCCGCCGAGACCGAGCAGGCCGCGACTGCGACCGCTGCCCACGCCGACGAACCGTCCTTCCCCGACCCGCGCCTGGCCGACCGTGTGCCGCCACACACGCCGCCGCCCGACGCCACCAACACCTTCACCGACGCCGTTCTGGTCGAATCGGACCTGAAATACCCGCGGCTCCGCGTGGAACGGGAATGGGGGGTCGATCCAGGCACGGGAGCAACGGAGCTTCGCAACGAGTTGGCCATGGCGGCGGATCACCTGCTGGTTCAACTCAAGCCCGACGCCACGGAAGAAGACCTGCTCCGCATCGCGGAGCGTAGCGACGCCACCATCCGAAAACGGATGTCGGCGCCCGGCCTCTATCTCGTCGCTTTCACGGCGGACCACGCCGATGCCCTCCCGGAAAAGAAACGCGCCTTTCTGCGCCACACCACGGTCGTCGCTTTCGCGGAGCCGGATTATGTCGTCCACACGCAACAAACCGAGCCGAACGATCCACGCTTCCCCGATCTGTGGGGACTGCACAACACGGGCCAAACCGGCGGTACGCCCGGCGCCGATATTCACGCGCTCGATGCATGGTCCGTCGGTAGCGGCATGGGGCAGGTCGTTGTCGCCGTGCTCGACACGGGGATCGACTACACGCACGAAGATCTCGCGGAAAATATCTGGGTGAACCCCTTGGAGATTCCGGGGAACAACTTCGACGACGACGGCAACGGCTACGTGGACGATATCCGCGGCTGGAACTTCTTTGGCGGCAACAACGACCCGTTCGACGATAACCGGCATGGCTCGCATGTGGCCGGCACGGTGGCCGCGGTGGGCGACAACGCCATCGGGGTCGTCGGCGTGAACTGGCGCGCCCAACTGATGCCCCTGAAGTTCCTCGGCCCGAGCGGGTCAGGCTTCAACTCCGATGCCATCGAGGCGCTTTACTACGTGGTTGGCCTGAAGCAGCGTGGCATTCCCATCCGCGTCACCTGCAACAGTTGGGGCGGTGGCGCCTTTTCGGAGGCCATGCAGGCTGCGATCCAGGCCAATGCCGACGAAGACATCCTTTTTGTCGCCGCCGCCGGCAACCAGGGGCGTAATACGGACAACACGCCCCACTATCCCGCCTCGTATCCGGTCGACAACATCATCTCCGTGGCGGCCACAACGCACAACGATGGGCTTGCCTCTTTCTCCAATCGCGGCGCGGAGACGGTCGCTCTCGGCGCGCCGGGTGTGCGAATACTCAGCACGGTGCCGGGAAACGGATATGCCGAATTCAGCGGCACCTCCATGGCGACCCCGCATGTGGCGGGCGCCGCGGCCCTGATCTTTGACCTGAACCCTTCCGCCACGTATGCGGAGGTACGTGACATTCTTCTCGAAACCGTCGATCCGCTACCCGCGCTTGCCGATGTCACGTTGAGCGGGGGAAGGCTCAACGCATATACCGCCATGCTCCAACTTGGCATGCTGGTGCAGGCCAGTGAACCGGCCCGGAACGAGATCGTGCAGGAACCGCCGACCGAGTTTGTCTTCACCTTCAGCGCGGCTTTCGATCCCGACTCGGTATCGACCAACGCGCTGGTCGTTAACGATCTTCTCCCCAGCACAGTAGAAGAGGTTGACGAAGAAACGCTGCGCTTCGTCTTCGACAGCTCACCGGTCGTCGCGCAGGGCCTTCAAACCATGCAGGTGCCCGCCGACAGCATCGCCCGCCTTTCGGACGGAGACGGCGTTGTGGGATGGAGCGGCACTTTCCGATACGACGCGCTGCCGATGGAGGTCGTCGCGACGGAGCCGCCGATCGGGGCCATCGCCACGCTGCCGTTGACCGAGATCCTTCTGCATTTCAATGAACCCTTCGATCCCGAGGCATTGCAAACCGGCTCCATCCTCATCGAGCCAGGCCAGGTGGTGGACGCAACCCCATTGAACGCGACCAGCGCGGTCTTTGCCGTGGAGGGGCTGGTACTCGAAACAGAGTTGACCCTGAATCTACCAGCGGGCGCACTGCACGATGAGTTCGGCAATCCCAATCGATCCTTCTCGACCACATGGCTTCTGGATGTCGGCGTGGTGGAGGTGCCGGACCCGTTCCTGCCCGTCGCTCCGGCTGGCGGCCTGCTCTACACAGGCCAGGTCCACGCGACGATCCACGATGCGGAAGACGTGGATCGTTTCGAACTGCGACTCGACGAGGCGCAGCGCTTGTCGATTCGCTTGTCGCCAGAACCCCAGTTACGCCCCTCTCTCCACCTGTTGGACCCGGACGGCGGGTTGGTGGCCTTCTCTGCCGCCGCTCAGCCGGGCGCAACCGCACAGATTGACCGGGCCATCATCACCACGCCCGGCCTCTACACCATACGGGTGGCATCGCTTTCCGGCACCGCCGGCGCGTACGAACTTGACCTGGTTCTCAACGGCTTCCGTGTCAGTGAGCCACCTGCCGCACCGCTCAACCTCGACCTCCTGGTCGGCCCGATCGCGCCCGGTGTGGAGCATCTGACTCTTGTCGGCCAGCTTGGCGCCGATGCGGGGCCGGTCCTTTACGCAACAGATTTTAACAACGGTGCAGACGATTTCGCCTTCCCCTCTCCCGACAGCGTGCCTGGCCCCGGCCTCTGGCATGCCTCCACCGGGCGATCCGAGGATGGGCTGCCCGGACACTCGCCGCCCGGCAGCCTGTACTACGGCCAGAACGAAGGCCCGGAGGGCGGCGGCGATTACGACACGGAAGAACCGAACCGGGGCCGGGTCTTCACACCCTTCTTTACGATTCCCGAGGGACACACCGCGCAACTTCGCTTTCAGCACTTCCTGGAGACGGAGGACAATCCGCTCTCCGACATCGCCACCGTGGGCTATACCGTTCACGAATCTGTCGACACCGCCACATTCCTTCCGCTGGCCAGCAGCCTGACCGGCGAATTGCCCACCGGCACCGGCGGCGAGTGGCAGAGCGTCGCCATCTCCCTCGCGGACCTCGCGCCCGGCGATTATCGGATCGGGTTCGATTTCGATACGGTCGACAACCGCTTCAACTTTTTCGAGGGCTGGTATATCGACGATCTCGAAATCGTGACCTTCGTTCCGGTGCGTGACCGCTACATCTTCTCGCTCGGCAGCGGGCAGGGTGCTACGCTCGCCGTCGCGGCGACGGACGAGAATCCAGTCACGTTGCGCCTCTTCCAAGGCGATGATCTGCTGGCCGTTGGCGCCGAAGCCGAGGAGGGTATTCAAACCATCCGGGCGGTGCGCGCCCCGATGCCAAGGAGCTATGTGGTGGAAGTGGAGGGCATGGATGCCTCCTACAGTCTCGTGCTCCTGAAAGAGGCCACCCTCGGTACGCGGCCCGGCGGCCACCCGGATGCCATCCTGCATCTTGATGCAAACGCCACGGTGCTGGGACACAGCGGGCGCAGCGCCCCTATGCCCATGGTCGACAGCGGGCTCGCCTCCGCCTCTGGTCGCTACGAAGGCCGACCCGAGTTTGGCCTGCCCCCCGCCACGCCGGGACCGGGCGCCGCCGTGGGCTTCAACGGTCTCGATGCCTTCGCCGTCGTACCTGGCGATTCGTTGCCGCTCCTTTCTTCGTTAAGCCTCTCGTTCTGGCTCTGGATCGACACCGTGCAATCGGACTGGATGTGCGTGCTGAGCCGCGCCGAGGGCATCGGTCCATCCTGGTCGTTCTGGGTCGAGGAAGGGAGCGGCACCGAACGCCGCGTGCAATGGGCTGGCCAGAACTGGAGCCCCATGGTGGAAGACGTGCAGTTACCGGTCCAGGAATGGCGCCATATTGTGGTGACCCACGACACGGCGGCCGGACTTGCACGCATCTATACCAATGGCCAGCTCGCAGCAGAGTCGGCCGCCGGCAGCCTTCCCTTCGCCGATCCCCCGGACGCCGACCTGCAACTGGCCGCGTTCCAAAACGATTTCCTCTTCGCGGGGCGGCTCGATGACGTGATCCTGTATAATCGCGCCCTCTCCAGCGGCGAAGCGGCACTTCTTTATCATATCGGGGCTGGCGGCGTCACGGTCAGTGGGCCGATCGCCCGCTATCGTCTCGACGAGCGCCCTGCCACCCGTTACCTCCTCCCTGTTCAGGCGGGCGACATGCTCCAACTCGCCACGCACCTGCCCGCCGCCGGGCCCGGCGCTTTCCGGAACGAGTGGGATCCCGCCCTGCGCCTCCTCGATCCTACTGGCGTCGAAGTCGCCTTCGATGCAAACAGTGCGCCCGATGGGACAAACGCCCTCCTGCTACACCACGCCGCCGCGAGTGGCGATTATCGACTCCACGTCGAGGCGCAGGATCAGCGAACCGGCGAATATCGCCTCGACCTGCAAGGCGCGACACCCACCGCGGCCCCTTTCCGGCTGGTATCCAGCGAACCGGCGGACGGCGAGGCCCGCAACGCCCTCAACACTGTCAGCCTTCGTTTCAGCGGCAACCTTCTCCGGCCCAGCCTCGTTGCCGACGGGTTCCTGCTGAATGGAGACGCGCTCACGGCCACCTTCTGCGTAGACGGCGAAACGTTGCTGCTCGATCTGCCGCCACTCGACGAAGGCACGCACCAACTCGAAATCCAGAGTGGGGCCATTGCTAACGTATCCGGCACACCGGTGGAAGGCACGACGCTCTCCTTCGAGGTCGACCGCACAGCCCCGCGCGTGGCCGCCATTTCGCCACAGCACATGGAAGAGGTGCCCGCCGGGCCTTTGACGGTTGAAATTGCCTTCACCAAGCCGCTCAACGTCGTGAACCTTTCAAGGCATTCGATCCGCCTGCGCGGCGACCGAAGCGGCCCGATCGCGCCTGCGTCCATCGTATACGATAGCGACACCGACACCCTCACGGCCCATTACGCTACATTGCCTACCGAAGACATCTTCACACTCAGGCTCCCCAGCGGCCCAGGCGAGTTCGAAGATGCGCTGGGCAATGCACTCGATGGCGAGCTGATTGCGTTTCCGATTCCCCCGAACGTATCAGGCGACGGCGTTCCCGGCGGCGATTTCGTCATGCAGTTCTTCACCGACAGCGATTCGCTTGCCTTCCCTGTCCCGCTGCGCGCCCTGCCGCCCGTCGGGAGCATGGTCCATAGCGGCATCGTCACCGGCCTCTTTTCGTCCGCAACGAACGAAGATGCCTACACCCTTCCACTGGCGCCCGGAAACAGTGCCACCCTCCTGCTCCGTCCGCCCGCGGGCAGTCTCGCAAGCCTATCGATCGAGGGGCCAGGGCTTCCGGCCTCCCTCTCCGTAACCGGCGCCACCGAAGGCGCGGCCGTCCTGCTTCCGCACGCGCCTGTCCAGGCAGGTGGCGTTTACACCGCGCGCGTTGCATCGATCGATGGGCCGATCGGCACCTATACGCTCTCCTTCTATCTCAACGCCGGCCTTGAAGAGGAGTCGTACGGCGATGAAAGCAATAACACTGCCCAGACCGCTCAACCACTGGACGCTGCCTTCTCTGCCTTGACGAGCAACGCCGCGCACGCCGCCATCGTGGGCGTTCTTGACGGCTCGGACGACGAGGACTGGTACGCACTCGACGCTGACATCGGGGAGACCTATTCCATTGCGCTCTCTCCGCATCAACCCGACGCGACCCTGCGCCTGGAATGGTTCGACGAAACGGGCGGCATGCTGCGGGGCCTTGGCGTAAACGCCACGCGTGCCATGCAGGTGCTCCCTGACATTCGCACAAACCTGAACCACAGTTGGCGTTTCCGCGTCACCGGGGACCCAGGCGGGTACACCTTGCTGGTCCTGCGCAATGCCCTCTTCGATGCCGGTCCTCTCCTGCACGGAGACATCCCCGAACTCGGTAATGTCGACACGGTGCTCGGCGGCGTGGATGGAAGCCATGCCATTCTCGACCGCACCGTCGACCCGCTCCGCGGCAGAACCATGCCGCCCGTGCAGCTTGCCCGGCCGGGCGCCCATCCGCAAACCGGCCGGGCGCTCGGCTTCGGCGGCAATGGCAGAGTGCTGTTTTCGAACACCCCACACCTCGACTCGCCTCACTTCACCGTCGCCTTCTGGGCCAAGGCCGAGCCCCGTTTCGGGCTCGTCCCGATCCGGCACCTCGTCACGCTGCCCGGTCGATACCAATTCTCGGTGGGCAACGACAACATCTGGCGCTTGCACCTGCACGGCATCGGCTTCTTCGACGGCCCCACCGTGGTGAACGGAGCATGGCACCATTTCGCCTTCACGCTCGATGGCGATAGCCGGGTCGGCCGCCTCTACGTGGACGGCCAACTGGCGCAGCAGCGCATCGGGCCCACCGCCACACCGCCTCGCATGGCCTCCGCCCCGCTCTACTTCGGGGAAGGCGCCTTCGCCGGAACTGCCGCCACCGAGAACCGCACCCTCGACGACGTGCAGTTCTACAATGTTGCCCTTGACCCCGAAGAAATTCTCTACCTCTACGAGCATCCGGGGCAGATCGTACCGTCGCCCGTGGCCCATTTCGATCTCGACGACAGGGGCGACCATCGCTTCCGACTCGCCCTCGACCCGGACACCGAACTCACGGCCGAAACGGCCACGCCCTCCGACGCCCCTGGCGAATTCGGCAATCCGCTCAACCCCGGCCTGCGCCTGTTCGATGCGGACGACATCGTGCTGCTCACCGACACCAACTCCGCGCCGGACGGCAAGAATGCACGCATCGAGTACACGGCCGACCCTGCTGGAACCAACCTCACCCTCGGCGTTACGGCCATCTCAACCGGCGTTTTCCGCCTCGCTCTCTCCGGCCCGTCGGACATCGCCCGTTTCTTCGTGCACCGCTCGGAGCCACAGCATGGCGACGTCCTGTACCATGCCCCCACGCACGCGCGCATTGAGTGGAATCGCCCCGTCCTGATTCTCTCCGTGCAGCCCACAGACCTCAAGGTGAACCAGCACCCGGCCACCGCCGTGACGTTCCTCGACGGCCAGACAGCCCTCTTCACCCTGCCGCCGCTGCTCCCCGGCGAACTGGAATTTGCGATTGAGGGCGGCGCCATCTTCGACGTGCGCGGGCTCCCCATCGAACCCTTCAGCGCGACCTTCGAGTATATTTCCCCCGAGGCCGACCTCGCGATCTCCGTCACCTCCACGCCCGCCGTCGTGCAGGCAGGCTGTTCTCTTAATCATCTCGTCACCATCGTCAATCACGGCCCGCATCCGGCCTTCGACGTCAGCCTTGCCCATCTCGCGTCAGGTCCGTTCGAGGTCACCGACGTGCTCTCCACGCGCGGCCTCTCAACGCCCGACGACCCTGTCGTGGCCCGCATCCCGCGCCTCTTGCCGGGGCGCACCGCCGAAATCCGCATCATTGGGCGTATCGACTATCCCGGCGACATCGTTTCCGTCTTTGCCGCTGCCACTTCCAGCCACGATCCGAACCCGGCGAACCACTCCACCTTCTTGCTGCACACCGCCGAGGAAGCCGCCCCCGCACAGGCATTCCCGGTCTTCGGGCGGCGCGCCTCGCCCGAAATTTTCGACCCGCCCCCACCGGGCCAGCTCAATCATCCGGGCGAGGCCTTCGATTTCGATCTCTCCGGCGGCGGAGCCGTCACCCTCAACGCCTGCGGCTTCGGTGACTTCGGCACCCTCTACATCAACTACGACGCCACAAACCTCTACATCGGTGCCACCGGCTGCCGCATCGACGGTGACAACGACGCCATGGTCATTTTCCTCGGCGTCAGTACGCTCGACTACAACGCCTTTTCGCTCATCCCCCGCTCCGGCTTCCCGGCTGGCCTCGACCATATGCACAATCTCTTCTTCAATACGCCCATGGATATCGCCATCCTGCTCGGTCACGAGGGCGGCGACTTTACCGACTTCGCGTTCGAACTCGACGGCGGAGAGCCATTTGGCCAGGGCCTCTTCTATCTCGGCGCCAATTCTTTCCCGATCGTCCCCGACACCCGCCTGGCCCAATTCGACGGCGGCGGTACCGCGCCCACCCTCTCCGACAACGACGATGGCAACACACGCACAGATCGCTGGGAAGCCGCCATTCCCTGGAGCAGCCTCAACGCCACCAGTGTTCACGATATTCTGGAACTACGCGTCTGCGGCGTCCTCACCCGCGAGGCCGAGGGCGATGTGCGATATCTTTCCGGGAATGTGCTCGGTCTCTACGCCGCATCGCCCACACTGCTCGACCCGGAAAACAACCACGGCTTCGAGGATGTCTGGCTGACCGGCCTCCCCTTTGTGTTGCCGGCCACCGACCTCGATCGCGACGGATTACCAGACGAATGGGAATATCGTTGGTTCGGCAGCATCACCGGCGCCGATCCCGACGCGGATGACGACGAGGACGGCATGACAAACTTTGAGGAGTATATTGCCGACACCGACCCAACCGACCCCGATTCCCGCTTCGTGATTCTATCCGTCACCAATGCGGCAGGCATGCGAATCGAAGTGCCTTCCTCCGCGGCCCGCCTCTATCGCTTCCTCTACACCGACGATCCGGTCGAAGAAGAATGGACACCACTCGGCGAAGAAATCCCGGGCGAGGAACCAACAACGGCGTTCACCGACCCCGACCCGGTCGATTCGCGTATCTACCGGGTCGAAGTCCGCCTACCCGATCCGGAACCGTGACCGGATGACGCCGAAGTGCGCGCCGCTTGGCTTGCCCGCAGGGCGGTCCACGCCT
>SLOV01000225.1 GCA_007132345.1 Kiritimatiellia bacterium | reverse complement strand
GGACGGTCTTGTAGACCGTCGATCAGCGCATGGTATGCTTTGAGGCACCGCTCGACGGGCAGTCCTGTCGGACATGCCCATCCTCCATTCCTGGGTTGTGCGCACCTGCTGGCGGAGGACGGTCATTCTGACCGTCTACCCGCGACCTCGCCTCGAAGCCATGCCAGCAACGCCGCGCGATCGGCGTGGTGCCCATCAAGTTGCGCTTCGTAGGCGCGGGCCATCCATTCACCGACCTCCGGCCCCTCGGGCACGCCAAGCGCCATGATGTCATGCCCCGTAACCCAGTTCGGCGGCAGCCTCGGTTCGTCTTCGCGATGTGCCAGATAGTCGACAAGAAATTCGTGATTCGAAATGTCGCCATGACTGCACAGGCAATCGAGGCGGTGCAACTCGAGCTCGACGGGAAAAGTGAGATTGCCGGTCAGTCGACGCAGCGTGGCGGGGCGCATCTTCTGCACCTCCATGAAGCGCATATGGTTCTCTACGCAGTGCGAAATGGCTTCAATATGACGCTTTGGCATCCGCAGGCGCTGCAGAATCTCGCGGGCCATGTCGGCGCCAACGCGGGCATGTCCGTTGAACCGGATGCGGGTCGAGCCGTCCGGCTCGCGAGTGGCCGCCGCCGTCGGCGGTTTGCCGACATCGTGCAGCAACACGGCGTAGGCGAGTGTGGGGGTTGGATGCTGCATCGCGTCGAGCATCATGCAGGTGTGCGTGAAGACATCGCCCTCCGGATGAAACTCCGCCGGCTGCGCCTGGCCCACCATGGCGGCGACTTCCGGGAGCAGGTGAACGAGCAGGCCCGTTTCGTGGAGAAGTCGAAGGCCGCTGCCGGGGCGGGATGATTCGGTCAACAGGCGGGTGAGCTCTTGTTGAATGCGCTCCGCACTGATGCGGCGGATCGATGAAGCATGGGCCTGAATGGCATCGGCCGTGTCCGGGTGAACCGAGAAATCAAGCGCGGCCGCAAAGCGTACGGCGCGCAGCATACGCAGATGGTCTTCCGCGAAACGCGCATGCGGATCGCCCACCGTGCGAATCAGGCGATGGTGCAGATCGGATTGCCCCTCCACGAAATCGAAGAGCTGGTCGGTGACTGGGTCGAGAAACAGGGCGTTGATGGTGAAATCGCGCCGACCCGCGTCTGTCTGTGCGTCGGTGAAATGCACGCTGCCGGGCCGGCGCCCGTCTTCATAATCGGCCTCGGCGCGGAAGGTGGCGACTTCGGTGGAGTGTTCCTCGCTATGCACCAGAATGACGCCGAAACTGCGGCCCACGGCCGTGGCGCGCGGGAAGAGCGAGAGGACTTCGTCCGGATGCGCCGAAGTGGCCACATCGAAATCCTTCGCGTCGCGGCCAAGAAGCTGGTCGCGCACACACCCGCCCGCGAAGAGGGCCTGATGTCCGGCGCGCTGGAGCACCTTCACGACTCTGATGGCGGCAACACGCGCCGCGGAGGGGGCTGCGCTCATGTGCGGGAACCTGCCAGGTTCAAGAGATGCGGCCCGTTCGGCTCTTCGTGCGGGCAAGGTCACGCGTGCGAATCCGGGTGGTATCGAGATTCTTGCTGCGCCGCACCTTCAGTCGCTCCCCGAGTCTTTCCCGCAAGTACTTCAGAACTTTCTCGGTATCACTGGGCGAAACGAGGATCGGCTGGACCTGCTCGGTGAGGTTCAACTGCACGAGGTCCTTCGCGGAGCCTGCATAGATCTCCGCCTGCTGCAGGGAATTGAACTGCTCGACGCGCTCGACGTCTTCGATGATCGATATGGGGACGGCACGGATGAAGAGCCAGCCCTCGATCAGCATCCCCTGGGCGGCAACGAAGTATCGGCGCGGCGGATAGAGCAGGGGGCGCAACTGCCCGGCGAGCTTGGTGAAAAAGGTGGCGTCCCGGCGCGCGGTGAGAATCATGTCCCAGTCGACGGATGTGAAGCGGAGTCGATACCGGAGCATGCGCATGCGTGCCAGCAGGCATGTGGCGGCGAGGATCGCGCCGAAAGCAAGCAGGATGGCCCCCGGCGACGTGCTCACCAGCGGGCTGGATAAATCGTAAATCCCCTGTTGCTGGTACATGCGGTAATAGGCCAGGCCACCGAAGAGGATGGGCGCCACGAGAAAATAGGCCGGTGTGGTGTTGAAGGTGATCGAGGATGAGCCAATGGTGATATGCATGAGATAAAGGCCGAGAATGGAGACGCCCCACAGCATGCCGATGACATTGGTGTAGTTCGTGCCGGCCTGCGGGGCCGTGCCGCGTGCCTGTTCGATCAGCGTCACCGGGGCGGCTTCCGGTTCCGTATGAATCATGCCGAGGTAGAACGGCAGGACGAGCGCAACCAGCAGGAAGAGAAAGACGATCGCTTCGATCTCGAAGGGGCGTTTTGGGGGGCTCCAGAGCTGACTGGCTTCGGGCGTGGCCTGCTTCTTATTCATGGCGGTGATCTCCTGGAACCTCCCGATCGCCAAAAGACTATCTTTCGACTTGCCAGACGGGAAGTACAAAAGAGACATTTCCTGCGTCATCGGAGGCGCTTCCGCTCATGGTCCCAACCACTCCAACAAAACGAAGAGGCTGGCAATTCGGGCTGGTGACCGGCCTGGCAGGGCTGCTGGTGGCGCTCGCGACAGGAGCCTGTGGGGTCCCGGAGGATCGGACCCCTGTGCTGCCCGGGGCGCGGGGTGGGCTCACGCTCATTGCAGATCCGGCAGGGCAGGACTTGCTGGATCTTGAAGCTTTGCGGGGCCACGTCCTGCTGCTGGATTTCTGGTTGCCCTGGTCGAAGCCGTCCCAGGTGTCGCTACCGGCCCTGCGCAGCATGCAGGAGGACTTTGCGGAAGAGTCCTTCACCGTCATCGGGATGACGGCGGTCAGAAAAACTTCCCCCGAACTGATCGAAGAAATCGCGGCCTTCGCCTTGCCATATCCGGTGGTGCTTTCCGAAGAGAGCGTGAACCGCCGCATGGGGGCCGGGCGGACCATCCCAACGCGTGTCCTGGTGGGCCGCGATGGAGCCGTGTTGCGTATCTATCGGGGGTGGGTCGATCTGGACCGGCTCCGCGACGATGTAGAGCATGCCCTGCGGGGAGAGCCGCTCCCCCCGCCGCCGTCATTCTGATCAGTTCCCGAGCCAAGGCGCGCTATTCTTATACAGCCCCCTTGTCCTGACACCCGCTCCCCCTGTAGTCCTTACACGCGCGGTGCAGCGCTCGTATTGTTCCCTCCATCCGCTTGCAAATACCATTGAGCCGTTTCGCGGATCTGCTATTCTCTGTCCATCGCATTCCGCGAGAGGAGGACTGCTATGTTTCAGGGGCTCAGCAGCGCGCCGCCAGACGCGATTCTTGGACTCACCGAGGCCTTTAAGAAGGATACCAACCCCAACAAGATCAATCTGGGGGTCGGGGTCTATAAAGACGAAGAAGGGCGAACCCCGATTCTTCATTGCGTGAAGGAGGCGGAGCAGCGCCTCGTCGATGAGGAAACAACGAAGTCATACATGCCGATGGGCGGCGCACCGGAGTATGCGCAGGCGGTGCAGTCCTTGCTGCTGGGCGAGGCGTATGCAGGGGCTGGGCGGGTGCGCACCGCGCACACGCCGGGCGGCACCGGTGGGTTGCGGGTCGGCGCCGAAAGCATCCACCTGTTCGCACCGCAAGCCTCCATCTGGCTGAGCACGCCGACCTGGGCCAATCACCGTGCCGTCTTCAGCGCCGCCGGCCTGCCGATCCGGGAGTATCCCTATTACGATCCCGCGACAAAAGGGGTCGAGATCGATGCCCTGCTCGAAAGCCTGCAGGGCGTGCCGGCTGGCGACGTGGTGCTGCTGCATGTCTGCTGCCACAACCCCACGGGGGTCGATCTCAACGTTACGCAATGGCGGCAGGTCGCCGCGATTGCCGCGGAGCGAGGGTGGACCCCGTTTCTCGACTTTGCCTACCAGGGCTTTGGCGAGGGGCTCGTCGAGGACGCCGCCGGCCTCGCGCCTTTTCTGGAGACGGGCATCGAGATGTGGATTGCCAGTTCGTTCTCCAAGAATTTCGGGCTCTACTGCGAACGGACCGGCGCCGTGACCCTCGTTGCCGCCGACGCCAACGCCGCCGAGACGGCCTTCGGCCATGTGGAACTGCTCATCCGCCGCAATTACTCCAATCCACCGGCGCACGGCGGGCGGATCGTCACGACAGTGCTCGGCGACGACCGTTTGCGTGGGGTCTGGCTGGAGGAGCTGAGCGGCATGCGCGAACGGGTTCGTTCGATTCGTGCTGCCTTTGCAGAGGGCTTGCGTCAGCGTGGGGTCGAGCGCGATTTCTCCTTCATTCAGGCACAGCGCGGCATGTTCTCCTTCAGCGGCCTGAACGATGCGCAGGTGGACCGGTTGCGCGCGGAGTATGGCATCTACATTGTCAAAGGTGGCCGCATCAATGTCGCGGGGGTCACGACGCGCAATCTCGATTATCTCTGCGATGCGATCGCCGCGGTGCTGTAATCTTTTCCGCTTTCGGGGTTGAATTGCCGGGCGGCGTCGGGGTATACACGCCCCGGACGCTTAGCTCAGTTGGCAGAGCAGCTGGCTCTTAACCAGCGGGTCGTGGGTTCGAGCCCCACAGCGTCCACCACTCATCGCCCCGTTGCTCCGCTCCGGGGCGATTCCTGTGTCAGGGGGGGCCAAAGGTGGGGGTTCGGTGGTCTTCATCGATCGCGATATCGTTGGCGTTGTCGGCGTTGTCGGCGTCGTGTAACTCCGCCCTCCATGGCGTGGGAAGCGTCTGGAGTGGAGGGGCGAGTTATACAAGCCCGTGCGCGCTCACGTCCATGAACGGCGCTTGCACGAGCCGATCAGACGTTAGCTTCGGCCCAGCTTGACGGGGCTTGCGCCAGGATCGCGGACCAGGCCTCCGCCGCCTTGCGCAATGCGCGGCCCCGGTGAGAGATGTTATTCTTCAGCTCTGCGGCCATTTCGGCAAAGGTCTCTTCGTGGCCCGCGGGACGGAAGAGAGGGTCATAGCCGAAACCGCCGTCGCCACGGGCTTCGTGAAGAATATCGCCTTCACAGACGCCTTCCACCCAGCGGCATTCGCCGTGGGGATCGGAGAGGGCGATGACGGTTCGAAAGCGGGCGTGGCGATCTTCCTGGTCGCGCAGGGCGCGCAGCAATTTGGCGCAGTTATCGGCATAGGTGGCGTCGGGCCCGGCATAGCGGGCGGAATAGACGCCAGGCGCTCCGCCGAGTGCCTCAACCTCAAGCCCGGTATCGTCAGCGATGGCCCACAAACCCGCGGCCCGCGCCAGGACGGAGGCCTTTTTCATGGCGTTGGCTTCGAGGGTGTCGCCATCTTCTTCGACTTCGGGGAGATCGGGGAGATCAAAGGCGCTGAGCAGATGGGGGTGGGCCGCGGCGAGACAGGCCCGGATTTCATCGAGCTTGTGCGGGTTCCGCGTGGAGATGAGAAGGTCCATGATGCAGGAGTGCCGCCCGTGGCGGCGGTTATGAATGGTGCTCGGGCCGGGACTTGAACCCGGACGACCTTGCGGTCACTAGGCCCTCAACCTAGCGCGTCTGCCAATTCCGCCACCCGAGCAGCGAAAAGATGAGGGACGGTAGCGAGCCCGTCCGCCGCGTGCAAGCCTGGATCTTCAAGAACAACCCATGGAGTTGCCACAGTTGTGGCAGCGGTAGCAGGCGCCGTTCCGGACGGTGATGGATCCGCAATGATCGCAGACGGGGGCGTCCTGCATGAAGTGCTTGAACTGGTCGTCGACGTGGCGGGGAATATGGGCCAGCTCCTGAATGGTGATCGTGTGAGCCCTACGGGCCGCGGCCGGCTCGACGGGCGCCTCGCGATGTGGCGCGGGTTCGGTCGGCTCGCGATCGCGGCCTTGGATGAACTCGTGTTCGAGCCAGCGGAAGATGTAGTCGGTCATGGATTTGGCAATCGGGACGGCGGGGTTCTTGGTGAAGCCGCTGGGCTCGAAGCGGGTGTGGGCGAACTTTTCGACCAGGGCCTGGAGGGGCACGCCGTACTGGAGGCAGAGGGAGATGGCGGTGCCGAAGCAGTCCATGATGCCGCCGATGGTGCTGCCTTCCTTGGCCATGGTGATGAAGAGTTCCCCGGGGTCGCCATTTTCGTAGAGGCCGACGGTGAGGTAGCCTTCGTGGCCGGCGATTTCGAAACGGTGGGTGAGGGAATGGCGCGTGGCCGGCATGCGGCGGCGGCGCGGTTCTTCGCCTGCGCCTGTGGGGGCGGGCTCCTCTTTGCCGGTGGTGACGGGCTGGCTGCGTTTGCAGCCGTCGCGGTAGATCGCGATGGCCTTGAGACCAAGGCGCCAACCCTCAACATAGGTCTCCATGATCTCTTCCACGGTTGCCTGGGTGGGCATGTTGACGGTCTTGCTGATGGCGCCGGAGAGGAAGGGCTGTACGGCGGCCATCATGCGGATGTGGGCGAGATAATGGATGTGACGGCTGCCGTTGAGGGGCTTGAAGGCACAGTCGAAGACGGGCAGGTGCGGCTCTTCAATATGCGGCGCGCCTTCGATGGTGTCGTTCTCTTCGATGTGCCCGACGATGTCGTCGATCTGCTCGCGGCTGTAGCCGAGGCGGGCAAGGGCGCCGGGGACGGTGCGGTTGACGATCTTGAGCATGCCGCCGCCTGCGAGCAGCTTGTATTTGACGAGGGCGATGTCGGGCTCGACGCCGGTGGTGTCGCAGTCCATGAGAAAGCCGATGGTGCCGGTGGGGGCGAGCACGGTGACCTGTGCATTGCGGAAGCCGTGGAGGCGTCCGGCTTCGAGGGCGTCGGTCAGGCAGCGCTTCGCATCGTGCAGGAGTGCGGCGGGGGCGCCGGGGCCAATGGCCTTGACGGCTTGCAGATGCTGCTCGACCACGTCGAGCATGGGGTCGCGGTTACGGTCGAACGCGGCGAACGGGCCGAGAATGCGGGCCAGCCGCGCGGAGTGGGCGTAGGCGCGCCCGTGCATAATGGCGGTGAGGGCGCCGGCCATGCCGCGGGCCTCCTCGCTGTCGTAGGGCAGGCCCATGGACATGAGCAGGGCGCCGAGATTGGCGTAGCCGAGGCCGAGCGGGCGGTAGCGGTGGCTGTTAAGAGCGATCTGAGCGGTGGGGTAGCTGGCGCGGTCGACGAGGATGTCTTGCGCGGTGATGAAGATTTCGACGGCGCGCTGAAAACGATGCGTGTCGAAGACGCCCTTTTCGTCGACGAACTTCATGAGGTTGAGCGAGGCGAGGTTGCAGGCGCTATCGTCGAGGAACATATATTCGCTGCACGGGTTGCTGGCGTTGATGGGGCCGGTGGTTTTGCAGGTGTGCCAGCGTTGAATGGTGTCCTCGAACTGGACGCCGGGGTCGCCGCAGGTCCAGGTGCCGTCGGCAATGCCACGGAGCAACTCGCGGGCCGGATAGACGGGGCCGGGCTTTTTCGGGTCGGTGACCCAATGGGTCTGCCACGGTTCGTCGTTCAGTGCGGCTTCCATGAAGGCGTCGGAGAGGCGCACGCTGAGGTTCTCGTTCTGGAAGGCGATGGAGCCGTAGGCCTCGCCGTTGAAGTCGCCGGAGTAGCCGGCATCGATCAGGGCCCAGGCTTTACGTTCTTCGGTGGACTTGGCCTCAATGAATTCCTTGATGTCGGGGTGCCGGTCCTTAAGGGTATTCATTTTCGCGGCGCGCCGGGTTTTGCCGCCGGACTTCACGACGCTGGCGATGGCGTCGTAGACCTTGAGAAAGGAGAGCGGCCCGCTGGGGGCGCCGCCGCCGCTGAGTTTCTCGCGGGAGCTGCGGATGGTGGAGAGGTCAGTGCCGGTACCGCTGCCGAATTTGAAGAGCATGGCCTCGCTGCGGGCGAGTTCCATGATGGCTTCCATGCTGTCGTCGACCGACTGAATGAAGCAGGCGGAGCACTGCGGATATTCGTAGGGGGTGGGTGCGCGGTCGACCATGCCGGTTTTCGGGTCGACGTGATAGTTGCCTGCGTTGCTGCCTTTGCCGATGCCATACTCGTGGTGCAGACCGCAGTTGAACCAGACAGGCGAGTTAAAGGCGCCATACTGGTTGAGGCAGAGCCAGACCAGTTCGTCGTAGTAGATTTCGGCGTCTTCGGGGGTTTCGAAGTAGCCATCGGCCAGGCCCCAGTCCGCGATGGTTCGCGCGACGCGGTGGATGAGCTGGCGCACGGAGGTTTCACGCTCGGCTGTTCCGGGTTCGCCATAAAAGTATTTCGAGGCGACGACGTTGGTGGCGAGCATGGACCAGGAGGCGGGGACTTCGACCTGGTCCTGTTCGAAAAGGATGTCGCCCTTTTCGTCGGTGATGGAGGCCTTGCGGCGGTCCCACTCGATTTCGTCGAAGGGATGGCAATCAGCGCGGCTGAACACGCGGCGGGTGCGTAGTCTACTCTCCGTGCCGACGGTGGGCTGGGGTGAGCGAGGTTTCGGTTCGGCGTTGCGCGGGGCATTCTCCGCGGGCTGGCTTTCGACTGGTGTGCTGACTTCCAACATGACCCAATAACCTCCTTGCAAGGCGCAAGATACGCGCCAGACCCGTGTTCGCGGGGGCTTTCTGGAACCACAAGATGTGGTGGACTGCCCTGTGAATAACTCGGTGTTACAACAATATGAGGAGGGGGGCAAGCG
>SLOV01000229.1 GCA_007132345.1 Kiritimatiellia bacterium | reverse complement strand
GCATAACCGAGCCCCTCCCCGCCCGCACAGTCGTAACGCACCCGACAGGAGACAAGCCCCAGCTCGGGGCACTCGCGCAGGCGATGCGCCTGGTGCGCCAACCGTTCGGGGTGCGAGACGTCGTCCGCGTCCATGCGGGCAATGAAGCGCCCCCGCGCAGCCGCGAGCCCTAGCGAGAGGGCGGCAACAAGCCCGCGGTGCGGGGCCTCCGTGGCCAGCCATCGCACGCGTGGATCGTCACGGCCAACGATATCGCGTGCATGGATCGGCGGGATCAGACCATCGTCAATGAGCAGGAGTTCGAAGCCAGGTTCTGTCTGGCCGAGCATGCTTTCGATGGATTGGTTCAGCCAGGGCGCGGGGCCGGCGGCGGGCAGGAGAACGGAGACCTCCGGAGTATTCGCAGACATCAGCGTGGTTCCAGGGCAGGGGGCTGAGACGCAGCACTCTTCAGGACCATGGACTCGAGCCGCATCAGGGCATCGATCAGACTCCTCCGCAATGGAGCCGCCTTCTCGCGGATGTTCTCCTGTTCGCGTCGATAGAGTGCGCGGCCCGCTTCGGTTTCTATGGGGATCGGTTCATAGCCAAGCGCGGAGACGTCATAGGGGCTGGCGCGCATGTCGACTTCGCGGGCCTCCACCGCCAGGAGGAAGGCGTCGGCCATGAGTTCGGCCGGCAGCCATGGATGGAACTTATAGCACCACTTATAGAGATCCATATTCACATGCAGGCAGCCGGATTGCTCCATCTCGACACGCTGATCGGGGCCGGGGTGAAGGCGGTTCAAGGGACGCGCCGCCGGCGTAAAGAAACGGAACGCGTCATGGTGCGAACAGCAGAGGGGGCCCGCTTCCACGACCTGCTCGATTTCATTTTTTGACAGTCGCAGCGGCGTCGAGTCGTGTCTGACGCGGGGCAATCGATACACCATGGCCCACTCGTGTAGTCCGTAACAGCCATGACGGGGCGGGCGCGCTTCGATGGCGCGCAGCAGATCGAGGGTCCAGCGCAGGGCTCTGCGGCGAGCGGCAGGGAAGCGGGCGGGATCGAGGAGCATGTCCCCTGCCCCGACTTCGCGATACCAGCGCCGGGAGACCCAGGCTTCCTTGGCGGTCTGCTCGAGTACCGCGCCGGCGCCGGGCGACCAGGTCAAGAGGAGCGAGGGCCGGGCGGAGTAATAGGTGAAGAGGAAGTCGAGAACGGGGTGCGACTCGCCACGCTGCCGCCGGTCGTGGTGCGCCTCCACGAAGGGGCTGAGCCGCTGCCGATGCGCGGCACGGCGGCGCTGCCATGCCTCGGGGGCCAACGATGGGATCGGCAGGGAAGCTTCATTCATGCGGGCAACCTAAACGAAAAGCGGGCTGCCTCCCAGCCCGGGAGAGCAGCCCGCTTGAATGCCATGCAAGGTTGCGTGGAATTATTCGGGCATCATGTCGCGGGCTCTTTCCGTAGCAGCGTCGGCCGCATCCTGCGCGGCCTGGAGGAGGTCGCGCGCCGTATCGGCGGCGGCATCCTCTGCGTCTTCGACGCCTTCTTCCACCGCTTCACCCGCCTCTTCGGCTTCGTCGTCGGCGGCTTCCGCGGCTTCTTCCGCGGCAGTCATGGCATCGTCCGCGGCTTCATCCGCGGCTTCTGCTGCGTCGGCGGCCATCTCGGCGGTCTCTTCCGCAATGTCGGCAGCGCCAGCCTCCGCGGCAGCGGCGGCCTCCTCAGCGGTTGCTTCCGCCGCGGTCAGGCTCTCTTCTGCGGCTTCGACGGCCTCGGTGGCTTTGCCCATGGCATCGTCCGCCAGTTCCTTGGCTTTCTCATAGCCTGCCGCCGTGGCCTCTTTCGCGGTCTCCATGGCTTCGCCAGCCTTTTCCATGGCATCTTTGCCAAGTTCGCGCGCCTTTTCGGCGGCTGCGGCAGTGGCTTCTTTTGCGGATTCCATGCCGGCCTCGGCCTGCTCTGCCAGGTCGGCGGCGGCTTCTCTGGCCCGGTCCATCAAGCCCATGCCTTCTTCCGCCGCTTCGTCCATGACGGCCTCGGTGGCCTCGGCCGCAGTGACGGCATGCTGGGCCGCTGGTTCCGCGGCGCCATAAGCGGCGGCCTCAACCGCATGATCCTGCGCGGCGGCGTCAACGGCTGCGTCTTCCGCTTGAGCGGCGCTCTCGCGACAGCCCATAACAACCAACGCGCCGACCATGACGACAGCCAACCCCTGAATGTTGCTCTTCTTCATTCGATTACTCCTTGTATACGACTTCGGTGCAGACAACCGTCCACACCGCATTGATGCGAAGGGAGTGCTGGTAGCCGAAGGGCCGGGGAGGCGTCAACCTGATTCGGACCAATTCGGGCCGGGCGAGGCAGGATTAGAGCGAGAAGGCGCTCAAGGTGAGCCGCATATCCGCCAGGGAAAAAGGCTTGGGCAGGAAACTGGTCAGGGGATCGTCTTCCAAGGTTTCCGAGAGAACTTCCTGGCTGCAGAATCCGCTGATGAAGACGATGGGCAGTTCCCGTCGCACGGTGCGCACCTTGCGATAGACGTCGAAGCCGGTTGTGTCCCCCAGCATCACGTCCAGCAGCAGCAGGTCGCAGGGCGAATCGCCCGAGCGGAGCCATTCCACACCTTCCCGGCCGTTGGTGACGCCATGCCAGCGCGCCCCGAGCTGCTTGAGCATGCTGCCGCAAATCTTCAACACAAGATGTTCGTCATCAATAACGAGGACCTGCGCTCCTGAACGAGCGGGAGCAGGCGGGAGAACCTTGGTATTTGCCCGGGTTTCCGGGATGGACGCCATTTCAGCCGCTCTGGCGAGGGCCGGACCTTTCTCCCCCCAGGCGGACCAACTCCCTTCGGCAACTTCTGCCTTCAGGGCGGAGGAGCCGTCTGAGCGGGGCGTTGAGGGGCGATTCCAGAATGGCATAACGATGATATCTTTCCGTGTTCAAGCTAGGGGATGCGTCCCCTTCAAGGCATAGGAGCAAGTCTCCTGCCAAGCCCCGGGAAAGCGTCCCTCTGGTGTCTGAAAAGGGCTGCGAACACCGGGGAAATCCCGCGTTAGATGTCGCTGCGGCGGCGGCCCCTTTTGCGTCCCTGCAAAAATGGAGCGTTCCAAACGAAGGCGTCAGACGAGATTATAGCGCCCCGGCGCGATGATGTGATGAGGATCGAAGACTGCCTTGAGCTTTCGTGCCGTCTGCCAGAAGGGATCGTTTTCGGTAATGAAGTCGTCCATTTCATCAGGGCGAAGCCGATAAGGATACCAGCCACGATGACGTAGCACGGATGTCAGTTCGCGAACCGCCTCTATCGCGTCTTGGGTGCGGACAGCGTCACTACGATCGAACGAAAGGTTGATGACCGCCTCCATGATTTTGCGGTCGATCAGATTGATCGTGATGTATGGGGTAAAATCGTGTGCCATGAAGATCCTTGTTGTCTCCCCGACCACTTCCCGGGCCACCCTCCCCTCCATAGGGAGCATAGGAAGGACGTAGATCATACCGCTATTGCCCAGATCCGGATTCATCTCTTCGGACTCTGGGATCTCTTGTCCGGCCGACCAATAGACACTCTTCACAGTCTCATTCGTCGGGCGTCCTACCGAAAGTCCGTGCAGCTCTTTGATCGCCGGGAGCAAGGCGCGCTTACGGCTCAGAGACGGCACGAAAGGAAACCATCTACAGAGGCGCTCCAAAAGGCCAAGGCGTTTGTCGTCGACGAAGATCGTATCGACGAAAGCAGGCATGGCCCTACGAATTTCCTTCTGGAGGGTCTTTACCTGCAGCCCGGAGCCTGACAATCCAATCATGGCACTCCATGCGCCATAGCCTTCTTGTTTCATGAAAGACTCGATCTGGGCGACATCTGGATTTGGGATACCCTGTGCCTGCAAGTGCCGGCGAGCAAGCGGACCAACAACACATTCCGTACGGTGCCAATTGCCAATATGAATTACACCCGGCACGATGTCGCGGTTCCGGAGAGAGGCAACGGCATCGACAAAGCCGGCAAAGTCCCGCTCGTTCACGATACGCAGGATGGCGGCCCGATAGATGTCCTGCCTTGGCATCAGGTCGACACCCGCCCTGGTCACAATGCCGAAATTGCTCTGAAAGAAGAGTGCATCAAGCCCAGGGCCGTGTCCGTAACGATAGACATGTGTCGTCGTACAATCAGAATAGTGCCCGAATCCAGTTTGCAGAACCTCTCCGGTGCCCAGCACGATTTCCAGTCCAGATAAGGCGTCTGCACGCGTGCTGAAGTAGCCGATTCCACGTTCCAATGCATTGCCGATAACACTTCCTCCGCTTCCTGAGCCCGTGACGTTCAGCAGCAAGGGAAGATCCTGTTCCCGGAGATGGTCTGCAAGTTGCCGCTGGGTAACACCGGGTTCGACAATCGCATACTGACCCACCGTACTGACCTCATGGATGCGGTCCATGCGCTGGAGGTCGACAACCGCACACCCGCTCACCGGCGGCACTCTGGAACCGATCCCCCAATTCATTCCTCGGCTTATTGGATAGAGAGGAACGCGATAGCGATTCGCCACCTTGACAACCTCAACCACGTCGGCCGTCGACATCGGATAAACTACACACGGGATCTTGCGCTGGATGGCAGTTACATTGGCTTCGTATTCACGCAGCCGGTCAACGTCATTGCACACCTGCTCGGGTGCTAAGACGGCAGCCCATTCGCGGACTGCCGCGTCAAGGGGCGGCTCACTCATCCAGTGAGCATCACACGGCAGCACCTCGCGTGACAATGCTGGCTTTGCGAAAAATCGGGCGCGCGGCCCGGCCACCCATCAAACGACGACGGGCAGCCGAACCAGGAAAGAGGTGCCTTGCCCGGCCGCACTCTCCACGGTGATGTAACCGCCATGGTTTTCGATCACCTTCTTTGTAATCGCCAGCCCGAGTCCGGTGCCACTGCGTGTCCCCCTGGTGGTGTAGTAGGGCTCGAAGACCTTGCCGAGGTGCTCTCCCGGGATGCCGCATCCGTTATCCCTGACTTCCACCAGCGTTGTGCCATCCTCGGACCGACGCAGGAAGACCTCCACACATCCGTCGGTTTTCGGAAGGGCCTGCAGGGCGTTATGCACCAGATTCTGCAAGGCGCGAAAGAGTTGCAGCCCGTCGGCCAGCGCCTCACAGCTTTCGTCTTCGATCAGGATGCGAATCTTTGCGTTGGCACTCAAAGCCTGCGGCTCCACGCCCCGGACCACGTCGCGCAGGATCGGCGCAAGGGCAACCCGCTGAAAGGCCGTGGAGCGGTCCTGGCCGAGGGTTCGCCACATCTCCGTGATTTCGTGACAGCGCTGAATGTTGTGCTCGATCACATCCAGATACTCGAAGGCCTCCTGAGATGCCTCGCCAAGCTGATCGCGAATGCCGTCGAGTTGCTCCGCGAGCAGTTGCGCATACCCATGCACGACCGTGAGGGGGTTCCGCAGATCGTGCACAAACTCCGCGGAGGCATGGCCCAGGGTGGCCATGTGCTCTTTCACCGTCAGTTCGTCCACCAGTTCGGTGTTCAATTGCCGCAGATCCTCGGCCACGCGTGCCCGCCGCCGCTCGACGCGTGTTCGCTCGACATAGGTGCGAATGACCTGCATCATATCGCGCGTGTCGAAGGGCTTCTTAATGTAGTCGTTCGCACCGTGGCGAATGGCCTGCTGGGCGGTTTCCAGCGTGCCGAATCCGGTCAGCATCACCACGGACACATGCGGATCGATCTGGCGCACCTCGCGCAGCCCTTCAATCCCGGACTTGCCGGGCATGCGAATGTCCATCACCACAAGGTCGGGGTGTTTCTCGCGCAAGGCGACAAGGCCGGGGTCCACGCCATCGGTGAGGATCACCTCGAATTCGTTTTTGAGGAGAATACGCAAGCTCTCGCGGGGCCCGCGCTCGTCGTCGATCACCAGCACCCGTGCCGGGCGACGGAGCGTTGTAGCCGATGAGGGGGGGGCGGCCTGGTCGGGTGGAGCGATCATCATGATCCCATCCTCCTCGGGTTAGAATGAGAGTTGATAGCTCAGTTGCAACAGGTGGTTGTCCAACTCGTATCTTCCGTTAAACGCAGGATTGACGTTATCGCGCACGCGTAAGGAGTCGTAGATGCTGTAGGCATAGGCCACGTCGAACTGCTGACGGCCATGGGTCCAGCCAAGCCCAACGGAAAGCAAGTGCCGGTCGGCATCCGGCAGCGTAGGCGCCAGTGTGCGCCTGGGAATCGGGGATTCGAGGAAGGTGTAGCCGCCACGTAGATTGAGCCCTTCGCGGACCTCCCAGTCGAGACCGGCGGCCAACACCCAGGTGTCTTTCCACTCCTGTGGGATGGAGGTCTGAGGCAGCAGGACGCTGTTCGAGCCCGCGTCGATCGGGAACTCGTCGTAGGAGGAGAATTCGATCCATTCGACATCCACGCCGAGTGTGAGCGCCTCCGTGAGGGCGACACCGTACCCCGCCGCCACAATATTCGGGAACGTCATTTCGGAGGAAAAATCGCTGCGCGGGCGAATCGCAAGGTTCAGCGGACTGGGCAACGGAGGAATATTCGACAGGCGGAAATCCCCGTCATAGCGGACAGTTGCTTCGGACCGGTAGGAAAGACCTACCCGCTGACGATCGCACAATTGATAGGCGAGACCCAGCGTGCCGCCCGCCGCCACCCCATCGCCCTCAAATCGTGCCGTACCTGCCGGTGTACCGGGCACCCCCGTCACCGACTGCCACGGGAACCCCTGCGCCAATTCAAGGTCGGCATAATAGATGTTCACGGAAGCGCCAATCCGCAACCGGTCCGTGGCTTGGTAAGCGGCTGCCGGACTGAAGGCGATGACCTGTAACTCAGCCGAGTGTGGAGCGACAAACTGGAACGGCCCGGCTTCCTCCCACTTGACGCTCTGGCCATAAGGGGTCGTGATCCCAAGCCCAAGCACCACTCTGTCGTCGATCGGTCCGGCGAAGAAAGCATTCGCAAGATGCTTCGAGTTTGCGCGGGTGCTCCCCCGCCGCATCCCGGTCAGATCTGTAAACGTTGCCTTACCTCGAATGTAGGTGTACGAGGCCTCCAACGTCGGCGCTTCGACGCCAGCCAGATTGGCCGGGTTCAAGGCCAATGCAGCCGGGCTCTGAATCAGGGCCGTACGCCCGCCGCCCTGCCCAAGGGCCGCCGCGCTTTCCGGTGGATTTCTAAACCCGTTTGCCTGCGCCAACTGGCACGTCGCCAGATACCCCAATAGCACTGCTACCGGACAGAATGCCCTCCAAGTGCTCCTTAGCATTGTCTACCTCCCTCATGTTGATCTGCATGTTAAACCACACAACGTCCATCCCCGCGAATAGCACGGACCATGCCACATGGAAACAACCCTACATATTGTATTTGCCGAATCAGCCATACGATATGTTGATTTCGGAACGTCCAAAATCGAACACAGTCCATTCTGATTGCACAATAATGAACAGCTTCAGAATGAAGGATGTGCAGCCCTCGCAGCGTCTTGCGACTGAACGCGAGGGATTTCTAGCAGGCAACCTGGAAAAAAACTGGTCATTTCGTTCACAAAGTACTGTACACTTTTGAACATCCATGATAGCCCTTGCCAAGCGATGCGGGAGATTGGCTGCGGCTGAATCGGCTTTGCACAGGGCTGAACAGCCAAGGTGAAGAGAAAAAAAGTCATCGGGGCCACGCCTTTTTTCTCCCTTGCCCGCAGCGTGCTCGTTCTGGCAAGGGAAAGGTGCGGGCACGGAAGTCGATAGGCCAGTCAGTCCGCAGCGTCTACCAAGAGAGGGCAGCGAATGTCAGCGCCGAACAGAGTGGTGATCACGGGCCTGGGTGCCGTAGCCGCGAATGGCATTGGGTTGGAGGCTTTCTGGCGCACTGCACTGGCGGGCGAAAGCGGCGTGTGCCCCATCACCCTCTTCGACACGGAAGGGCTCGCCTGCAAGATCGCCGGCGAAGTCACGGGGTTCCGCCCGGAGGACTACATCGACCCCATTTTAAAGCCGAAGCGCATGGGCCGTTTCACCCAGTTGGGGATTGCGGCGGCACGCGAAGCGGTCCACGACTCGGGGCTCAGCAATCCGGAGTTGAAGCGTCAGGAAACGGTGCCGGTGGTGATCGGCGTCAGCACGAATGCCATGGAGCTTGCGGCCCAGAAGCCGACCACCACGACTGCGGTCTCCGGTATCCCGCACGCAGCAACCAGTGCCATCGGTTACTTGTACGACATCCAGACAGACCTCATGACCGTTTCCAACGGATGTGCTTCCAGTCTGGATGCCGTGGCATACGCGGCGCGGCTGATTCGCAAGGGATATGCGGATATCGCTTTGGCAGGAGGTGCGGAGAGTTCTATGTCCAGGTACACCTTCGAGTGCATGCAGAAATCCCGACTACTATGCACGAGAAATGATGATCCCAAGGGCGCCAGTCGCCCTTTCGACAGAGATCGGACCGGCGGGGTTATCAGTGAAGGTGCGGGCATGGTGATGCTTGAGAACCTCGAACATGCGCTTGCCCGTGGTCGGCGAACTTATGCCGAGATACTTGGGTATGGCTGCTGCGCTGACCGGAAGATGCTTCCCGACGGCAACGGAATCGAACGAGCTATGCGCAGGGCATTGGCCAACGCACATCTACAGCCTCGGGAAGTTTCCTACGTGTCGGCTCACGGTCCCAGCGACCTGCACATGGATGCCGAAGAGACCCGCTGTATCAAGGCCGCACTTGGCGAATACGCCTACAAAACACCGGTGATGTCCATAAAAGGCGTTATCGGCTGCCCCATGGGTGCCGGTGGGATTCTCCAGCTTATTGCCGCATCCTTGTCGTTCAGGG
>SLOV01000131.1 GCA_007132345.1 Kiritimatiellia bacterium | reverse complement strand
TCAAGAGCGCAACCGGCTTTTCGAACCAGACTTTACCGGGATCGTCTTCCCCGCCGGGGCGCGATGTCCAATCAATCGTGTTTTTCAGGACGCCGCTGACGGAACTGTTGTACTCCGGCGACGAGATGAGGACCGCGTCGTGCTCATGAATCAGCTTTTTCAGATCCAGCGCCTTGGCCGGCAATCCTTCCGATTCTTCCAGGTCGCCGTCGTATAGGGGCAAGGCGTAGTCGCGCAGATCAACTGCCGTGACCTCATGCCCTGCCCTTTCGGCCAGCGCCGCCGCGGCGCGAATCAGTTGTTTGTTGGATGAGTGTGTCCGTGTACTGCCTGCAAATGCCAAAATGCGCATAGGACCTCCTTGGTTGATACCAACGTTTAGCTGACATCGGCCTGGCTGACAAAACCTAACACCGCGGCTTGTGTCGGTCACGCCGTAGCGCATTCGATGTAGCGGCAATCGCTAGAGTGTGTTGATTTATTCGGCGCGCGGGCGGAATGTCCAAGAACCAGCGCGCCTTCGAGAAGGCGCGCAAGAAAGCGGGTTCGAGAACCCGCACTCCACAATTTGGTTCGGATTCTGACGTGCTCATCTTCTGTTGCATGCGACTGGGTTGCTTGTGAGCTATACCATTTTCTTTCCGACCGACCCTATTCAATCCAACCCGGGCAGGACTTCTTCCGCAAAATAGACGTTCTGTCCGATCGGATCCTGAAAGGCGACGCCAGGCCGGCCGGTGGGGCCGATGGCGAGCGATGGAAAGGCCGCAGGTGAAACAACCGCAACGGAAGACCATGTCTCGCCCTGCCGCTGGGCGACACGCAATACGCCAGGGCTGGTGACATAGGCGATAATGGGGTTGCCGAGCGGCGAAAAGGCGAGACTCATCGGTCCGGTCGTCGTGTTGTCCTCATCGACGGGCTCGCTCTGCCATTGGGTTCCATTGAAAAAGGCGTAGCGGATACGTTGGTTCGGGAGCCTGTAGACGACAGCAGGTTCCCCATTGAGGCCGAACGCCAGCGCATGGTGCTGGGAGGCGATGGGCACGACCACATCGATCTGCCAGACGCCGCCGACGCGCTCGGCATAGCGGAGTTCGCCCTGAGTTGTGTTGGCATAACACAAACCGACACGCCCACCCGGCGATGCCGCCAGCGAAACTCTGCCGCTATTGCCGGGACTGTTGTCCACGACACTGACCTGAGAGGGGAAGAGATTGTTTGTGACGTAGTAGATGAAGCCATTCGATTCAGTGCGGTAGGCGATAGCCGGCTCGCCGTTGGCCTGGTAGACGCGAGGGACGGCGTTGCTGCCTGCCCCGCCATCGCCTACGCTGGGCATGAAGAGGATCGTGCTGTTCCAGTTCGTGCCGTCGAATAGATGGTTCCTGATCGTGTTCACGTCGATATGGCTGCTGTTGAGTGCGGGCAAGCCGGCCGGGGAGAACGCGAGGGAGCGGGACGCCAGGACAATGGGCGAAGGGTTGAAATGGGAATAGACCTCTTCGATGCTCCAGTCGCGCTGGGGACCGCGGGTGGCGAAATAGATGCTGTGCCAGGCGTCTTGCGTGTAGGCGATGGCGGGATGGCCGTCAGGGCTGTATGCAAGGGAGAGGCTGGCGCCGAGGTCGCTCGAATCGTCGACGAGTTGAATGTCCCAGCTCGGTGCGAGGGCAGCGTCTGCACGGCGCAAGCGATAGAATTCCTGATCCGTTTCGGCAATGGCGGAAACATGATCGAGCGTGGCGGGCAGTCCGTCGCCCACAAGACTGGCCACCGGCAGCCAGGGCAGGCTGATAAGCGAGCGGGTGGCCTCCAGCAAATAGGTTTCCCCGGCCAGCGTGTTCCATGTAACGGCAACCGTCGGATCGTGTGCGGGGCTCATGGAAAACGAAATGCCCGGATTCGAAAGTGGATCGAAGGGGTTCGTGCCCCACGCCAGTTCTTCGGCCAGGGAGTAGCCGTCGCCATCGAAGTCCTGATCGGCATCGGTGAAGCTGTTGGGATCGAAGCCGTACTTCAGCTCCCACCAGTCGGGCAGACCATCGCCATCGCTATCGAAGGTGGCACCGCCTGACTCGTGCGCGCCCCAATCGGCGGAGGCGCCGGCCACACGCACAAAGCCGCGCGCATCCTGAAGGGGTGGCGGAATCGAGCCGGCCAGGATCGGCGGCAGGGTGTCGATGACATGGGTCGCAAAGGGTGAAGGGCGATAAGTTGGTACCCATCCACCGTAATCGCCAAAGGCTTCGTAAGCGTCGGCAAGGCTGCTGTTGTTGAGGGAGTCGGTGGGGACGTTGCCAGCCGGGTTGTCTGAAAAGGCGTTGTAGCCTTCGGAGGCGAGGGTGGCGCCCGAAACGCTGGCTTGCCCATTCTGGAAGAAGACCGAGCCGTAGAGGTGAAGCGTCGAATTGACGCCCTGCACGACGCCGGACGCGGCCCCGCCGTGGTCGGCAAAGGTGGCGAACTCGACCCGGGACGTTGCGTTGAGAAGATAGATGGCGGAGCCAAGGGCCGCGGCGGTGTTGCCGGAGAAGGTGACATTCTCCAGAACCAGTTGCCCGTTCTGGAGGGCGATGGCGCCGCCTCCCGCATCGCTGTGCAGGCCGGAGAAGGCGAGATGACTGCCGACAAGGTTGCCACCGGGAATGGTCACCGCGCCGCCGAAGGCAGGGCCGGCGTTAGAGTCGCGGAAATGGATCGCGTGTAGGCTAAGCGTATTGCCGCCGCCGCCACCGAGGAGGCGACCGACAATCTGCACACCGCGCGGCAGGCTCGTGGCATCGATGATCACGCTCTTATCGGGGATTTCAATGACGCCGCCATTCAGCGTGATCTCGAAGGTGGCATTGTTTAGAGAAGGATCGAAGACGACGACCCCACCTGGAACAACATCTCGGATCGCTTCGCGCAGAGAGAGATTTTCCGCCGCGGGCTCAGCCTCTTCTTTGTCGATGGTGGTAGTGACGACCATGTAGTCGTTCGAGAAAGCGCGCACCGGCAGCAAGGCGCCAACCTCGGCATTGAAGATGGGGCTCGCGGCCATGGGCCGATAGGTCGGGACCCCATGACCTTCGTAATCGAAGAGCGGCGCCAGATAGGCGTTACGGAAGGTCAGATCTCCCAGGTCCGCCTGGAAGAAGGCAGGAGCCCGATCACTGATATTGTGGCCGAGGGATTTTCGGCCTCCCGCGCCAACGAAGACTGTGCCTGCATCGGCCTGGTTGCCGAGCAGAGAGCGGTGCAGCACTAGGAGTGCATCGCTCCCCGCGATCGAAGCGGCCTGGCCATTCCGCCACAACGTGGATTGTGTCAGGTACCCACGAGAGGCGTTGGATAGAATAAACTCCCTGGTGCCCGACAGATTCCGGGTCAAGGTGGCGCGATGGAGCGAGGCCTGAGCCGTGTTCTGGGCCTGCACAACATACAGCGCGTTCTGGTTTCCGGTGAAGGTCGTACCGACGAACTCGGCGCGGGAACTGCCGCGGACCCAGGCAGATCGAGCCCCGGAGTTCTGGGAAAGAGTGGTTTCGGCGACGCGGGCGCGCGAAGTTTCCAAGGAATCAATGGCCTCGCTCGTAGAACCGGTGATGCTCCCGCCGTGCCAAGTTGCCACAGAGGCGTTTTCCGTGCGCAACGCGCCGCCACTGGATCCCGTACGAACGCCCGCAACCGACAACTGGGCATTCCCTGTTGTTCGGAAGAGTTTTCCACCGGTATCAAGGGTCAGATGCGGCTTGCTGTCGAGGCCATCGATGTCCACGGCAAAATCGGACACAAGCAACTGCGTATTGAGCGTGCTCTCGCTGACCAGGGAAAGGTCGATGTTTACGGCGCCCCCGAAGTTGGCGGCAGCGGCAATGCACTCGCGCAGGGAGTCGCCCGCGCCGAGCCCGAGCCCGCCATCGTTTTCATCCAGCGCCGTGGTGACGGTGAGGATGCGTCCGCTTTCCACCGCGCCGATGTCCTGTACAATGCCGCTGACCCCATCGCCATTTCGGTAACGCAGTCCTCCCCGCCCATCGCGAAGACCGGCGGGGACCAGAACGCCTGCATCAATGGCAGGACTGCCAGGGCGCGGCGCGTGGTGCAGCGTTCCGTTGCGGCCGAGGCTGAGCGGATATAGTTGAGGATCTGTATACCTCTTATCACTGGCGAGATTCGCACCAAGAGATCCATTACTCAAGTTTCCGCCCGTGGAGACGACCGGGAGCACAACGATCGGAAACGGATTAAAGACATCATCAAAGGGTGGAAAGATCATGTCCTCGTTTCCGGTGAAAGAGTCAGGATCATGGTTGTATGCGAAGATGTTGTTCGCAGATTCCCAGACGTCGCCGTTGATCTCAAAAGCGCCCCAGAAGAGGAATCCAGATACCTGCTGATTGTAGACAATCGTATTGTTCCGAACCAGATAGCTGCCACCCGCCTGGGGGCCTGCAGGATACACTTCGATCGCACCCGCACGATGCGGTTGCCCCGCAGCCGCTTCGACACGCGGACTTCGATTCCCGGAAACCGTATTGTTCTCCAAAACGGAATAGGCCTTGTCGAGGGTGATCGATCCGGGAGCAAGGTTTTCCACCACGCTCGATCTTTGCAGGACCAGTTCAGACTCCCTTATCCGCAGGATCCGGTCGGTCGCCTCGTTCCACCGGAAAAGCGAGTCGCGAATCCATGCCTGTGCGTCCGGGCCTTGCTGAGCGAGACCGGCTCTAACATGGCCGTCCAGGACATCGACAGCGTTCAGGCTCAACCTGCCGGAACGATTCTGCAGCGCGGCAAAGGCGGCCGTACTACTGCCCTCCTCATATCCACTCTTGCGAAGCTGAGCGCGTTCCAGGCTCAGGGAAGCGCCTCTCGTTACCATCAGCGTCCCATTGCTGGCTGAGAGGAAGTCAATATTATGGAACGACACATGTTGAGTTGGTCCGTTCGTCAGGCGCACATTCGCGCCCTCCAGCAAAAGGGACTGGCCTTCCTTGAAAATGAACAGCATGGCCTCGGCCGGAATGCTCAGGTCCGCGTCGACGATGTGCGTCACGTTCGAGAAGCGAATCACGCCGCCGAGGGGCGCGGCGTTGACGGCACTCTGCAGCGCGGCGGCGGTACTCGTTGTGACCCAGCTCGTGGGCCCGACCTCTACCGCACCGATATCACCGGCGGCGATTCCGTCGCCCGTGCCATCGAATGGTGCACCGCCCACACCGCGGGCATCCGCACCCGGCCAGTGGAAGAAGAAGCCCACGCCGTCAATCAAAGGGGAACCGGGCAATGGCATGCAGGTGCGCACGGGCCCACCGTGATAGCCCAGGGCGCTGAGTAGCGGGTCGGCATTCTGAACATCCAGCGTGCCGGTAAAGCCAGCCTCGGATCCCGACTCCAGGTTCTCCCCCAGGGAAACAGCCGTACCGGTGCTCGTCGTATGATAATTATTCTCACCAACACCAACCGTGTTGAGGGCCAGGCAGGTGCCGCTGAAGCGCGGCTGCCCTTTGACGGTCGCCACACCACCCCCGCGTAAACCGGCCCCGTTCCGCACGATGGTGCAATAAAAGAAGTCCGGGTTGGCGGCATCGCCGAAGAAGTTCTCGGAACTCTCAAAAACCGCGCCGCCTGCCGCCAACGCAATATTCTCCGAAAAGGTACAGCGCCGGAAGGTCAGGGCTGAGGGGGGATTAATCGCGGAGATAGTGTTGTCGATGGAAACGGCGCCGCCATTCAACGCGCGATTGTCGTCGAAGGTGACGCCATGGAAGAGCCCGTCGATTCCCGGCCCCAGTTGCACGGCGCCTCCATTCGCGGGCGTCTCGTTCAGCGCAAACTCCGAGGCCCGAACATCAAGTACCCCGTTCTGCGCAAAGAGTGCGCCGCCCCCGCCGTCGGCCTTGTTGGCGATGAAGCGAACCTTATCCATGCGTACGGTCGCCCCATTCCGTAACGCCACCGCCCCACCCTGGCCTTCTGCCCGGTTCACGCGGAACGTGCAGTTTTGCAAGCGAACCACGGTGTTCGAGTTCCGAACCACGAGCGCCCCGCCGTCCTGCTCGGTCCGGTTCTCGTTCCACTCAGTCCGAAACGCGATCAACGAAGAGCCATCCTCCACCAGCATGGAGCCTGCAATCTCCGAGGCAAAGCCACGGCCCCTGTTCAACTCAATGTGGCCGAGATAGAGATGCGCGCCGTTGAAGAGCCGGAAATGGCGAAGTTGGCGACGTCCGAAAATCATCACACCCGGCCCGGAATCGTAAAAAGCCGCCCCATCCAGCGCCAGGTTGCGGCCGTCCAGAGGGATTCGGTTCGCAACGTTCGTGCTGATTTCTAGACGATACGCGTCTGCAAATTCTATTCGGGAACCGGGCGCAGCGTCACGGATCGCCTCGCGCAGAGAAATCTCCGGCCCGGCTGGCACATCGAACTGATCTTCGCCAGTGGTTACGATGACCACCGGGGGCAGAATACGGACCGCGTAATTGGGCAGAATCGAATTTGGCGTGTTCGCCGCCACCTGCAGCCCGATCGTCGCGTCGCTGTTCTGAATGCCGGTGGTCGAATTCGAGCCGAGCTCGGGGTTCCCTGCCCCATACTGGAAAAGGATATCGAAGTTATCGAACAGTAGTGCCTGGAAGTCGAAGCGGGCCGGGTCACCCGTTGCATGGTGTACCTGCTTCCACGTAATCACATGCACGCCGCACGCATGAAGCGGATGCGGGCTTTCGGGGAAATACTCGTAATAGACCGCGCCTTCCGCGGGATCGAGGCGCAGCGCGTCGTGCAGCACATAGAGGCGATTGCCGCCGCCCTGGCTCGGCGGCTGCGGCAGCGGGGCATCGTTGGTTTCGTCTCCGCCCGGATCGCTGAGCAGATCGGTGATGAACCCGTTCCGGCTCACCCGGAGCTGGGTCACCTTCTCGCCATAGATCCCGCTCCACGGATGGACCAGAGTCACCGTTGCCGCCACCGTGTTGGTGTCGCCGATCACCGTGACCGCGGCCGGAGTGGGCTCAATAAATTGAGACACCGGGCCACCGGTCTTATTTGCGTCGATCCACGTATACCCATAGCCGTCCGGCCCGCCGGTGGCCGCGAGCACGCTTTGTGTGCCCAGCCAAAACAGGTAAAGACAAACGAAAAACCGTTGAAGTGAATGATGTGACATATCCAAACCCCCTGATCGAAAGACATAAGATGTCGACGCCAGGCCACCAGCACGGCCCCAAACGGCGCGACTCAAAGAAGGTAGGCGCTTGGCCCGCAACCATCAATCGCCCGATCGGGCGATGGGGGCGTGGCTGATTCATGAACACGCGCAGTTCATCGGAAATGAATGACGAAGTACCCAAACACCCAAGCCCGAAGGAAGTCCGAAATCCGAATGTCGCGAAGTGGAACAGTTCTCGGCTGGCGCAATATCCTGCCTTCCCTTGGAGGACGGGAATGAAACAGCGGCTAGCCGCTACCGACATTGGCGGTCATTCGAGTTTCGCGCTTCGGATTTCACTTGGGCTTGGGTCTTTCGTCATTCGTCATTGCTGGCCAACAACTCAAGGCTGATGGAGAATCAGTCCTGGGCGATCCGGGGTTGTTCCTCACACTTACTCGGATACACGTACTCGACCCACTTACTCGATGCCTACGCTGAAGACCGCGCCCAATGTCATTATCATGTGCTCACGGGCTCGCCCCTCCAGCCCCGGCGCAGAGCGGGTCATCGAAGATGGAGGGCGGAGTTACACGGACGTGAGTCCCCCCGTTGGGGGGATAACGTCCCTCCTCACGGGGGACGCCACCACCGCCCAAGATCATGCCCAGCGCCCCGACCACGCGCTCACGGGCTCGTGTAACTCGCCCCTCCAGCCCAGACGCAGAGCGGGTGTTGGGAAATGGAGGGCGGAGTTACACGGACGTGAGTCCCCCCGTTGGGGGGACAACGTCCCTCCTCACGGGGGACGCCGTCAACGCTCCAGATCATGCCCAGCGCCCCGACCACGCGCTCACGGGCTCGTATAACTCGCCCCTCCAGCCCAGACGCAGAGCGGGTCTTCGAAGCACGCCCAGCGCCCCGACCATGCGCTGACGGGCTCGTGTAACTCGCCCCTCCAGCCCAGCGTGAAGTCATAGGATAGATGTTGAGTCCTCCTGCTAAGATCCGCAGTATGCCGGCAACGATTCGTCGCCCAAGGAGAGACCGCAAAATGAAAATCCTGCAACTCTACCGCTTCACCCCCGTCTATGCCCTGCTTCTGACGTTCTGCACCTATCAGATTGTTGGAAGGATCAGCGCCGCGCCCCACGAACCTGGCGGCACCATCCGCGCCATGTTTATCGAAAGAGGGCCGGTTCCATACCTGATCGTCTTCCTGACGTTCTGCACGCTGACCATGGTGGTGCTGGCCCGCATCCGCAGAGAACGGCGCATCACATTCATGCTGGGCATGTATGGCCTATCGTTCCTTTCGATCATTGCCGGCATGCTGGGGACATTCGCGACCTTCGCGCAATCGGTTCTCAGTCTGACAGTGACAGACACCATGCTGAAGAATCCAGCCGTCGACATCAATGATGTCGGTCAGCATGTTCAGGAAGCGATGCACGGCGTTTCGACGGCCACTGACACGACCCATCTCGCCCTTCTTCTCACTCTCATTACCTGGCCCGCCGTGATCTGGTGTTGTGTCAGCGCCCCCAGCGCTGAGCACGAATAGAACAGATCATCTTGATTTTTCAGGCCTCTCCCTCATTGCCTCTCAATCGGGCATTGCGTTCGCTGCAGGCCGCGGTAAAGTCCTCATCTCTCTTCAGTGCCTGCATGTGAAGGCGCGCTGGCTTGATTCAACCTCTGGAGAAAC
>SLOV01000135.1 GCA_007132345.1 Kiritimatiellia bacterium | reverse complement strand
CGGCCTCTTCGATACAGAAGAAAGGGAGGTCGTCAATGAAAGTGCCGTTATTGGATTTGCGTGCGCAGTACGCCGCGATCCGTGAGGAGATAGAACCGGAGATTCTTCAGGTCTTCGAAGAGCAAGGTTTCATTCTGGGGCCGCGCGTGAAGGCTTGTGAGGAGGCCGTCGCGGGCTATTCGCAGTGCAAGTATGCCTGTGGCGTCTCGTCCGGGACCGACGCGCTGCTGATTTCGCTGATGGCGGAAGGCATCGGGCCGGGCGACGAGGTGATTACGTCGCCCTACACGTTCTTTGCCACCGGCGGCAGCATCGCCCGGCTCGGGGCGAAACCCGTCTTCGTCGATATCTGCCCGCATACCTGGAACCTCTGCCCAGCGCACCTGGAAGCGGCCATCACCGGACGGACCCGCGCCATCATGCCGGTGCATCTCTACGGCCAGATGGCGGAGATGGAGCGGATCATGGAGGTGGCCCGGAAACACAGCCTCGTGGTGATTGAAGACGGCGCCCAGGCCATTGGCGCGGAGTTCGGCGGCAACCGCGCCGGCAGTTTTGGCGAGTATGGTTGTTTCTCCTTCTTCCCCTCCAAGAACCTTGGCGGGGCAGGGGACGGCGGCATGGTGGTGACCAACGACGAAGCGCGCGCGGAGAAGCTGGCGCGTCTGCGCAACCACGGGTCGAAGCCGAAGTATTATCACGCCATGATCGGTGGCAACTTCCGGCTCGATGCGATGCAGGCGGCCGTGGTGAATGTGAAGCTCAAGCATCTGGACGCCTGGACCGAAGGCCGTCAACGAAACGCGGTTCGTTATCATCGCCTCTTCCAGGAAGCCGGCCTGGCTCCCGATCCGGTCCAGTTGCCCGAGCACCCGTACGCCGACGAGCCGGACGCCGTGGGCAAAGACCATCGCCATATTTTCAACCAATATGTCATCACGGTTCCGCGCCGGGACGAGTTGCGTGCCCATCTGCAGCAGCAGGGGATCGGCTGCGAGATTTATTATCCGGTGCCCCTGCACTTACAGGAGTGCTTCAGCGATCTGGGCTACAAGCCCGGCTCGCTGCCCGAAAGCGAGCGCGCCGCGGAACGGACCCTCGCTCTGCCGATCTATCCGGAACTGACCGACGCCCAGGCCGAGCGCGTGGTCGCGTCGATCCGTGCCTTCTATCGCGAGGGCTGACGTCCTGAAGTTCCACCGCACAAGAGGGCAATGACCGTATGTACCGTGGCAAAACTGTTTGTGTCGTTGTTCCAGCTTACAACGAAGAGCACTTGATCGGGCGTGTGATCGAGACGATGCCCGATTTCGTGGATCGGATCGTTGTGGTCGACGATTGCAGTACGGACGAAACCGTGCAGGTGGTTGAGGCGTACGTGACCGCGCAGCCGGATCGCGTTCTATTGGTGCGACACGAAAAGAATCAGGGCGTGGGCGGAGCGATCGTAACGGGTTACCGCAAGGCTCGCGACCTGCGCATGGCCGCGACGGCCGTCATGGCGGGCGACGCGCAGATGGACCCGGAGGATCTTCCTGCACTCCTCGACCCGGTGGTGGAGGGGCGCGCCGACTATGCGAAAGGAAACCGCCTCTTCACAGGGGAAGCCTGGGAGACGATTCCTCGGGTGCGCTACCTGGGGAATGCCGTCTTATCGCTGTTAACCAAGATCGCGTCGGGCTATTGGCATATCGCCGATTCGCAGACCGGCTATACGGTAGCCAACCTGGCTGTCCTGGAAACGCTCCCGTTCCGGAAAGTATTCCGCAACTACGGCGTGCCGAACGACCTGCTGGTTCGGCTGAACGTCTTTAATTTCCGGGTCATCGACGTTCCCGTGAAGCCGGTCTATGGCATTGGCGAAAAGTCCGGCATCCGCATTGGCATGGTCATCCCGCGCATCAGTTGGCTGCTTATCCGTCTGTTTCTCTGGCGCATGAAGGAAAAGTATATCATCCGGGACTTCCACCCTTTGATCTTTTTCTATCTGCTCGGTTTTGCCTGCGCACCGTTTGGCGGTGCGATGGGGATGTACCTGGCCTGGTTGCGGCTGTTCCATGGGCCGATCGCTCCGGTAGCACCGTTGTTCGCGGCCTTCCTTTTCATCACGGGCCTGCAATCCATCTTCTTCGCGATGTGGTTCGACATGGAGTACAACCGGGACCTCGGTCTGGAGCCGCACATTCGCTCCAACTGAACGCCGTCGCCGGATTGCGCCAAGGATGAAGATACTGGTGGACATCGGGCATCCTGGGCATGTCCATCTCTTCCGTGAACCAATACGATGCTGGCGGGAGCATGGGCATCAGGTCACGATTGTGGCGAGAGACATTCCGGTGGCCCGGCGTCTGCTTGACGCTGCCGGGTTGGCGTACAGCGTTGTTAGTCGGCAACGGCACGGCGGCGTGGGGCAAGGAATCGAGTTGGTCGAACATACCCTGCGGCTGTTTCCACGGCTTTTGCGCGATCGCATCGATGTGACGGTTTCCGTGGGCGGAACCTATACGGTTTTTGCGGCTTTTCTGGCGCGGCGGCCGCGGATTGTCCTGACAGATACGGAAACGGCAAGGTTTGCAAATCGCATCACCTTCCCCTTTGCGACTGCAATTCTTACGCCCCACTTCTATCCACATGACCTCGGCAAGCGCCACGTGAAATATACCGGCAGCCACGAGTGGTGCTATTTGCATCCTGCCTACTTCCGGCCCATGCCAGAGATATTGGCCCGCTATGGGTTGGGCACTAACGAGCCCTATAGTGTCTTGCGCTTGGGCGCCTGGCGCGCCGCGCACGACCGCGGTGTTTCCCGCCACGGCCTGGAGGAGCATCTAGAGATTGTGCGCCGCCTTGAGTCTTTCGGTCGGGTACTCCTGGTGCCGGAAGCGGAGTTGCCTCAACGACTGCAGTCGATGACCATCGATGTCCGCCCGGAAGATTTTCACCAGATATTGGCGCACGCCTTCTGTTGTGTAACAGAAGGCGCAACAACGGCTATGGAGGCCTGTCTGTTGGGAACGCCGGCACTCTATACCAACTCGATTCAACCCGCCTACATCCGGCTCTTGAACGAACAGGGGCTGCTCGGGCTTCTCCCGCCTGGTGCCCCGATGGAGGCTGCGTTCGACCGGTTGATGGTTCTCGCGAACAACCGGGAAGCGCATGCACGGCATTGCCGCCGTGTTGTCGGGGACTGGGATGACGTTGTCACTTTTCTCGTGGGGTTTATCGAAGCTCTTGTTCTTCCGGAGGCAACTCGCGGCCCGCACGAGTAGCGGGCGGTAACCGGGATAGCCAGAGAAACCCGATCCCTGCCTGGCCCAGTTCGACCACTACGTGCACCAGGCGTATCGCGATAACCGCGACAGCGACAGCACCGGGTGCGGCGTACGGATCGAGGGCGGAAAGCAGGATGCCCTCGCGAACGCCCAGGCCAACCGGCACAAAGATGGCAAGGGCCCCGGCCACCATGGCCAGGGCGCTGCTGGCGATGACGATGGGTAGAATCTGAAACGAGACCGGGTAAACAGCGCGAAGGCTGAGCCAGAGCGCCAGGCCCCCCGCCAGCCACTGGCAGAGGACCATGGCCAAGGTTACAAGGTGGTGCCGCATGTCTGGCGTCGCCGCTAGTTCGGCGTGTTGTCCCGGCATGCGGTGAAGAAGCGCGGCAAGAATACGTGGATGCAGCAAGAACAGCCCCGCGACGGCGCAGGCTGCAACCGCGGCCCCCAGCGGTGACTGCAAGTCCAGCAGGGGGGTCCAGAAGGCCCCCACCAGTACCAGCAAGAAGCCCGTCAGGATGCTGAGACCAAAATGGAGCACGGCCACACTGCCCCCGACCTTGGCCGGCACATCGAAGCGCGTGAATAGATAGACCGCGCCGGCAAGCCCCATAAGTTTTCCCGGCACATATTTCGCCAGTGTTGGGACCCAGGTCACAATCAAGGCCGGTTTCCATGGGAGCGAATAGCCGAAGCCCGCGGTCAGGTTCCTGTAGGATACCGCATTCAAGAAGCGGGTTGCTGTGATGCATAGCGCGCAGAGCGCGATATCCGACTTGCGCAGTTCCATCTTCTCCAGGTCCAGTGCCCCGAAGCGCGCGATAAGCTCTCGACCGACAAAGAACAGGACGAGGCATGCAAGGCAGGCTTTTGCCAATGACGCGGCTAAAGGGCGAAGCCTCATTGCCGCCATCCGGGTAGGGCACGCACAGGCTCGCTCTGGTGCGGAACGGAGACAAGCTGGAGGTCCGAATCGCGAACACGATAGAGGAGAAAGTCGGCGGGAGGTGGATCGGGTGGGTGCCCGGTAAGCCACGATTGGATGCGTCCGGCGGAGAAGTGGTAGATGCGCCACGGCTCTGTTGGAGGGCGATGAACAAAGTATTTCACATCCCGAAGCTGGGCCCATTCGAGAAGATCGGCTGGATCGTCTGGACACGAAGCGGAGGCCGGTGCCATGCGGATCGAATGTCGGCTAAGTGCCATGAGTGCTCGGTACGATGAGGAATTGAGCCGGGTACGCCCCAGGTTCTCGTAGGTTGCGGAGATTGCAACACTGTGGGAGGGCAACTCCTTCTTATTGAGATGCCGGCCGATATCGTGAAGTGCGATATATTGACCGGCCGCGAAGCGCCGCAGGGGTTCGGAGGCCCGCGCGGCCCAGGAGTCGATAGCGAAAAGCGTCAAATTGCCGAAGATCAGTAGCCCAACGAACAGCCGGAAGCCTTGGGCCGCGAGCCGCTTGGCGTTTGGTCCTTCACGCGGTACAGGGCGCAGGGTCAGTTCGATGACAGCGGCGGAGAGAAAGGGCAAAACGGGAAGCAGATAACGGACATTGGGGCGCGTCCAGCGTGCGGCAAGAAGCGCAATCAGCAAGCCGACCGCAAGCCATGTGACTTTTGACGCGCCGTCCGAGTTAAGGCCAGCCTGCCACACGATGAGAAGGAGCAGCGCCCAGCCAGCGAGGAGCACAAGCGCGTTGCCCATCGGCAGGAGGCTCAGAAACTCCATGGGCTGGCCGAACAGGTATGCGATCCATGTACCCGCCTGCGCCAGATAGAAGGAGTAGCTTTGATTGGCAGCGAGTATCCCGCGAAGGCCGCTGAGCGTGGTGTCGATCGGCTCGAAACTCTGTGCAAAGAGAGGGTCGATTTTTTGCATGTACTTGTCGCCCACCATTGCCAAAACAGCGCGCAGGGAGAAAAAGGTTCCTGCCGCGGTCGCAAGAATGAGTGCTGACGAGATGGATCTGCAGAGGCGCGTGGCCTTTCCGTTCCCGACCCAGAGGGCTGCGGCTACCATCGGCGCGGAGATCAGGCCAATCCATCTGGTTGCGATGCTGAGGAACACCAGGATCAGCAAAGCGACAAGCCGGAACACGCTGGGGCGCCTTTCGCCCTCATGCAGCGCCAGAAGCATGGCCGCGGAAACCAGCACGAGAAAGAGCGGGTCACTGTAGGCAATGCGGCAGAGGCGGAACCAATGGAAGTTAAGTCCTACCGCAACCATGCCCCAAAAGGCCGCGCGTGCAGAAACGTAGCGGAGCAGGATGCGGTGGAACAGGAAGAGAGCAGTGCAAAGAAAAAACGTCTGGACCACCGCAAGAAGCAGAAATCTCGAAGATAGCGTGAGAACACCGGAAAGCACAACTGGCCAGAGTGGCGGAAGCTTGATGACTGGAAAGCCGTTGGAAACGTATCCCTGCCCTTCGGCCAGATTGCGGGCGATAGAAAGGAAGAGGTCCCCATCGCTACTGGGAACCCATGTGCCCGGCTGAAGAAGCAGGTAGACAAGCGCCATGCCCACCGCTAATCCCATGCTTTGGGCGATGGTTGGCCAGGAGGAAAGATCACTCTTGCTTTGATATTCTTGCGCCATAACACTGCATCATTCGGTTCGGCCGCAATGGGTCCTGTGCCATGTCTTTTGAGTCGAAATGCCACGTAGGGTGTCTTGCAAATGGGTGGAGGTCAAATACAGAAGATGCATAAAAGGCACATCCTTCTGCGTAACGCAATGCTCGTGGCCGTATGTCTATTGGTGACGATTGCTGCATTCCGCATTCAGACCTATATCAGCGGCCAGGACCCTGTCACCTATATGCGGCTGGCTCGCAGCCTGCTGGCGGAACCGGTCGGTTCTCCCGAATTCAGGGAAGCGCTCACACAGTTTGCTCCTGGCTATGCAATGATCGTGGCGGTTGCCATTCGCGTGGGTGGTCGATTCGCACCACACTGGATCAATCTCGGGTTCGGCCTGCTCCTGTTCTTGGTCGTGGCACGTTTTCTGGATCGGCTCTATCAAGATGCCGCCAAGACCTCTTTGTTCCTGGTGATGATGGCGCTGTTTCTCTTCACGGGCTACGCAATCAATCCTCACTTTCTCCTCTATCCATTTCGCGCCATGCCCGGCTACCTGCTGATTTGGACGGCATTCTTGCTCTTGCTACCGGCGCGCCCCGCGCGCGCGGCTCCGCTGCATGTTGTCACCGCGGCCTTCGCCTTTCTAGCTGCCACAGTCATTCGTGAGCCCCTCATCTTTGCAGCAGCGGGGGCTGGCCTCTGGTTGCTGCTGGACCTCCGATCCAGCGAAGGCAAACGGAATCTTGTTCTCTTCCTGGCGCCCTTTTGCATCGTGGCCCTGGCTGGCGGATTGTTTCTTCTCCTCCATGAGCAGGTGGGGACGGACCAACTGGCGCGCTGGCTGCGGAATTTTGCTCTGATTATGGATCGTGGAGCGTGGGCCCATTTTTCATGGATGAGTCGTCAACTTGCCCTCTTCACCCTGGATGAAGTCTCTTGGGCGGGAGTGCTCTTCCTTTTGCTGGGACTGTGGAAGGCGCGGCGCGATCGCGCCGCCATTTGCTTCTTTGTTGTTCCTGCCATTCTCTTCTTCGTTTTCTACTGTTTCTATCTCTATCCCCATCGCCGCTACTATATTACCATCCTCCTCTTTCTCTCTCCCCTCATCGCGCTGGGGTTCTCAGGGCTGCTAGATACAATCTGTACCCGCATTGCCGTTCGCCAGGCACGTGCGGCAGCTTATGCAGGCGTCTGCCTCGGGTTCCTGGCCTTGCTGAGTGCGCGGGTCATGCGTATGGAGCCCTGGGGCGAGCGGGTCTCGCGACAAGAGGTCCTCACGTTTTACGACAACCTCCATGGTGTCGCGGATCCGTCTGACCTTTTGTTTATTGAGCGCCCAGCCCGCATGCTCTGGGATGTCCTGCTGAGCTATTCCCGCTTCCGCACCGATGCCACGCTGCCGGAGTTGGAGGCGCATCTGCGTGAAGGGGGCCGCGCCTTCTATTTCGAACCGCTGAACGAAGCCGCCTTCTACCCGCTCTGGATCGACCATTGGACCCCAGCGAAACGCGCGCACCTGCACCACCGTTTCGACCTGGAGCCGTTGCCGGGCCAACGACTAAGCATCGCAGGCGGCGAATTCCAGTTGCACGAGATCAGGCCGTGGTCGCAGACCCGGCTGCGACAAACGATCCGCAATGTTGTGGATCGACCCGTCACTGTATGGATCGATTTGCGATCCGCCGGGGTGGGGGAGCCGGTGCGTCTGGGCCTCGATGCGGGTGCGGGGGAGCTCTGGTGGTCGGCGGTCGGCGGGGGCATCCATGCCCTGGCGCTGCCGGCCGCGTCGAACACGGCGCACAGACTGGATTTTCTGGCTGAATCGGAAACGCCCCTTCCCGCCAACCCGGTGCTGAGCGTAGTGCGTGAGGGCGACCCGATCGACTTTCATCTGATGTCGGACCGCTTATTATCCTGCCACGCCTGGTTTCAGCCGACGTTCCGCTTGCGGCCGCGTGGGGCAATCGCACTGGGTCGCGCAGGGGTCTTTGCTCCGCCGCAGATCCACGGCGATGCAGCATACTTGCACACGATGTTCCTGCTGGCGCCAAGTCCACCGACAGAGCATGCTGCCAGACTCTCTTTCGAATGGAATGGCGAGCAGATGGCCGGGCAAGACGTGGACCTCTCCGCGGAGCTGGCACGCTTCGGTTTTTCGGTTCCTGTGCAACCGGGGGCCACGCCGACGGAGGTATCGATTCGGGTGGAGCCTGCCGAGGAGCAGGAGAGCCACCTCCGCATACGGAAGATCCGGTTTGTGGTTGGTCGCTAGCCGGGGCTTCAGCGCGAGATCGGCCGCATGCCTAATCGGCCGTAGTCCTCGCTGCTCCGGATTTGCTGGAGGCGCTGGGCATGGAAGTCACGTTCTTCCTGGCGGCGCGCCCGGATCTGGTCGAGCAGTTGCTGCTGGTTGGCGCGGGCCTGTAGATATTGGTCGAGTGCCTGGCGCGCCTGTGGGTGGCCCTGCTCAGCGGCGCGAGAGATCCAGCCGAGCCCGGTCGATTCGCTGGGTGGCGCGCCGCGCCCACGGAAATACATGAGGCCCAGATGGTACTGGGCCGCGGGATCACCCTGCTGTGCCGCGATCCGCATCCAGACAAAAGCAGTCGGGTAGTCGACCGTAGTGTCGCGGCCATGAAAGTGGGCCAGTCCGACATTTCGCTGCGCCACGGGAAATCCGCGCCACGCCGCTTCGGTCCAATCCTCAAGCGTACGAATCGCCGAGGTGTCGAGCTCGCGCCTTCCTTCGGCGCTTTGAATGGCCAGGTCCTCCTCCACACGACCGCGAATCATCAGATCGCGGAAGGAGTCGTCGAGCCGAATTCGATTGGTGATGTCAATGTCTCCGAGGGGCATCTCGACCCGTTCCCGGTCTTCCATCAGAACGGTGAGTATTCCCTCATGCAGGCGGAAGAACGTGCCGCGAATCACCTGCCCGTCACTCCGCCGAACCACCAGCGCATCCCCCCGTTCAAGCGGTGGAAAGCGGGCATT
>SLOV01000169.1 GCA_007132345.1 Kiritimatiellia bacterium | reverse complement strand
AGCCGGGACCGGTCACGCGAAATGGAGGGCGGAGTTATACGACGCCGTCAACGCACCAGATCCAGCCAAATCGCCACGACCACACGCTCGCGGGCTCGTGTAACTCGCCCCTCCAGCCGGGACCGGTCACGGGAACCGAATCGCCAAGACCACACGCTTGCGGGCTCGTGTAACTCGCCCCTCCAGCCGGGACCGGTCACGCGAAATGGAGGGCGGAGTTATACGACGCCGTCAACGCACCAGATCCAGCCAAATCGCCACGACCACACGCTCGCGGGCTCGTATAACTCGCCCCTCCAGCCGGGATGGACCGGTCAAGGGAAATGGAGGGCGGAGTTATACGACGCCGTCAACGCAACAGATCCAGCCAAATCGCCACGACCACGCGCTCGCGGGCTCGTGTAACTCGCCCCTCCAGCCGGGACCGGTCACGGGAACCAAACCACAACGACCACACGCTTACGGGCTCGTGTAACTCGCCCCTCCAGCCGGGACCGATCACGGGAACCAAATCGCATCGACCACGCGCTCGCGGGCTCGTGTAACTCGCCCCTCCAGCCGGAACCGATCACGGGAAATGGAGGGCGGACACGACGAAACTTGCGCCCCTCCTGCGTGCGTGGCACTCTGCCGGGCCGTTTTAACGTCATCAGGAGAATCGACATGGGTTTCGAGTCAGGCGCCGTCAGCTTCCGCGTTTACCATCTGCCGCGGCGACTTCCCAAAGATTTCGTGGAGCGCTTTGCGGACCATGCCGCGCCGCCGCTCGATACTGTAGGCCCAGCACCCATTTACGGGTGGGTCAGCGGCAGGCACCTGCTCGAACGTTCCCTCGACGATCTGAATATCGTGACCGCCGGCTTTCTCCATCTGCACCTGCTGATGGTGGAACGTAAAATTCCTCGTTCACTGCTCGTGGCCGAATGCCGGATGGAGGAACTGGCCCACATGGCCGGGCAAGGGTCCGATGGCGTGAGCCGCAAGACGCGTATGGAGATTCGACGCCGGGTGGAGGAACGGCTGCTCCCGAAGATGCCGCCCCAACTTACGGGTATTCCCGTGCTGCACGATCCGAGCGAGAACCGCCTCTTTGCGGGCGCCCTCTCGGCAACGCAGGTGGATCTGTTCACCGCGCAATTTCATATGACCCAAGGCATCATGCCGATTGCCATGGACGCCTCGCAGGCGGCCTTTGTGCGGGCGCAGATCGAGACGCGGCAGATGCAGCCGACTTCCTTTGTGCCGGACGTGGATATCGAACAGGTCAGCGACCACCCCGGCCACGATTTTCTGACCTGGCTCTGGTTCGCGGCGGAGACGCGGAGCGGCGTGGTGGAGGTTCCGGAACAGGGCCGCTTCGCTTATCTGCTGGAAGGTCCGCTGACCTTCGTGATGGAGGGAGACGGTGCACACGAAATCGTATTGCGCAAGGGTCAGCCGCTCATCAGCGCGGAAGCAAAGACCGCGCTGCTCTCCGGCAAGAAATTGAAGAGCGCGCGCCTCACGATCGCGCAGGACGACCGGCAGTGGCAGGCGACCGTGGATGGCGGCGAGTTTACGTTCCGATCCGTTAAACTGCCGGAGTCGCACGCTCTGGATACGGCGGGCCGCTTTGAAGACCGGGTGCGCGGCATGCAGATCTTCACGGACGCCTTCTTCGCCCTTTATGACCTGTTCCTGGCTGAGCGTCGCGACGCCTCAAAATGGCGGAGCACGCTGACGGAGATCGGCGGCTGGATCAAGAAGCGGCAGGCCCGGAAGTAGGCCAGATCAGAATCCGATTTCCATATCGGTGACCGCGTCTTCGTCCCCGCCATGGGCGCGCAGGCGCTCCGCCTGCGTTTCCACGGTGAAGGTCTCGCCGTCGGAACGAATGAAGATGGCCAGATCGCGGCCCGTATGCAGGAGTTCCGCATGGGGGAAGCGGTCTTCGATGAACTGTTCGGTGATGGCCTGAACCCCTTCCGCGTCGCGGCTGTCATGGCCCAGTACGGCGCGTGGGAACCCGAAATCGACAATGAAGACGGCAGGATCCACGGCATGTAGAAGCGGTGCGGTGGCGTCCCTCAATTCGGTCATTACACTGTTGCGCAGGCCGCCGCGCCGGCGAACCGGCAATGCCGCGCCATGGTGCGGCACCAGGGCAATGTCGGCGCGCAGGAGTTCCGGTTCGGTATACGCCAGCAAGTGGCGCTGTCCTTCGTAATGAAGGTCGCCGGGGATCAGCATGGAAAAGTCCCCATACTCGATCCGGAGCACCAGCGAGCGATTGGCGACCCGCTCCTCTTCGAAGTGCGCGTCACCAGGGTGCAGGGCACGGATGCGGAAGGGCCGCCCCCTCACTACCTCTTCGAGAAGAATATCTCCCGCCTCGGCCGTCTCGAGGCGAATCGTCTGGCGGCCCCAACGGTTGATCCAGGTGTCGCGCCGCAGCGCAAGGGTCCGCGCCAGACTGGGGCGTTGCGGGACCTCCGGGTTGCGCACAAGGTCCTCGTACATGCGTTGAAGCCGCTCTCGCGGGACACCGCGCGGCATGGTTTCGTAACCGAGCAGCCGGGCAAAGGCAGGCACACTGAGATCGAGGCGCAGCCCTTCCAGGTCGGGCGGAACGATCAGGCGCGGCACCTTGATTTCGTTCAGAATATACGGAAGGCCACCGCTCTCTTCCGGGTGCGGGGAGGTGAGAATAACGGCCTCGAAGTCACGGAGGTGTCGGAACGCGAGGAAGGGTAGAATACTGCGCTGCGCCTCGTTCCGGCGGCCGCGCTCGTGCTCGACGAAGCCGGCGTCCACGAGGACACGACGGCCGCCCGGTGTTTCGATGACAAGGCTGCGCCCGTACCCGACGGAGAGCACGGTGATGTTCAAGCCGTCCGGTCGCGGCGCGGCGGGAAAGATGGCCGCGGGCGCGAGTAAAACGACAAGGCCGCACGCAAGTAGCGCGCGCGGTGCCGCCGGATGGCTCCAGGCGCGCCGCTCGCAGAAGCGTCTGACCGATTTCCAGAGCGGGCGATGCCAGACGAAGGCGGCGATCAAGAGGTAATAGATCAGCAATTCGATGAGCGATGGCCGCCGCATGAAGGGGAACGGGAAGTACTGTGTCCCGGCGTAGGCAATCCAGAGGAAGAGCGAGGAGAGCGCCCAGTTCGCGGCGCTGATCACGAGGGCAAGCAGCAGGCCAATCCCCGGAATCAGCCCGAACAGTCCGGCGATGACGCCCAACTGCACGACCACACCGATGAGGGGAATGGCCAGCAGGTTCGCATAGGCCCCGGCCATGGCCCACTGGGAGAAATAGTAGGCGGAGAGCGGGAGCATCATGCCGAGTTGAATGGCAACCTGGGCGGAGAGAAAGGCGCTCACCGGACCGGGAATATCGGCGAACCCGAAGCGGCCCACGAGGAGGAGTCCTTTGCGATCCAGCACGCGCGTCAGCCAGACGGTCAGGACGGCAAACAGCAGAAGGGGTATGGCGGTGCGAGGTTCGGTGAGGAGCGGCCAGCGTAACATGCCGATCAGCGTGAAGACGGTCACGATGACGAGGGCCGCGGCGAAACTATTACCGCGCAGGCGGCTTAACTGCTCGTGAATGGGACCGGTCAGCAGGGCCAGCGAGAGAATGGCGCCGAAACTGAGGGTGAAAGAGGGGTCGACAATCATCAGCGGGTTATGGAGCAGGATGAGGAACGCAGCGACGGGAACGCCAAAGAGGGCGGAGGCGCGCAGCCCCTGCGAGAGATAGGCCCAGACCAGCAGGAACAGACTGTTCATGATGACGGCGCGCAGCGTAGAGGGGCGCGCCCCGGTGATGATGGCGAAGATGACCAGAATCAGGATGACGAGCGGCGCATACATGCGCCGTGGAATCCGTAGCAGCGTAAAGATACCCATGAACATCGCGGTGAGAATCGTGACGTGCAGGCCGGAGACGGCGAGCACGTGGTTCACCCCGGCCGCGCGGAATTCGTCGGCGATGGTGCGATCCTCGCCAAAAGGGCTCTCGACGCCGTGCAGACCGTAGCGCAAGCCGAGGGTGACCGCCCCGATGAACGAGGAGTGCGGAAAAGGGAGTACCTGTTTGAAGACCAACAGCATGCGGTCGCGAAGTCCGAGGGAGAACTGGACGAGCGGATGGCCGCGGCGCAGCTCGCCATCCGCAGGCGCGACGGCATGGATGGGCGCCGGTTCGCCGCGCGGCTGAAAGAGCGACATCTGCCCATGCAGGTTGTGGTTGGCCATGAAGCGATGCTGATCGAACCCGCCGGGGTTGGCCTGGCTACCGGCTCTGAAGAGACTGCCGCGGATCTGGACATCGATGCCATAGGCCTCCGTCCGGGCGAAGAGGGGGTAGTTGTCGACGGTCGGCGGGACGGTGACGCGCAGGTCGCCGCCTTCGACACGATAGAACGGCCCGCCGGCACGATACTGGATGTAGGCGGGGGTGACGGTGAGAACCGATTTGAAGTCATAGACCATGGGGTCCGCGAGAATCCTGCCCAGAATGGTGACGGGCGCACTGTCGCGGCTGGCACGAACGAAAGAGGCTGCATGATTCGAGATTCGGACCACATCCAGGCGGGCGTCTGCATCGCCCTCAAGCAGTTCGATGGCGGTGATGCGGCTGAACGGTTGTGGCACGACAAAGACGGAGCCGGGTGCGTCCTCGGGGCTGATATGCAGGACGGTGCTTTCCTGCGGCACGCGAGCCAGGCGGAAGCGCCAGCGGCCGCGGTCGTCCATGGTGGCGACGCCATTTTCCTCGATGGGCAGGCGTGCATCGAGTTCGCCTACAAGGCGAAAACGGAGATCGCCATCGGGGGGTTCTTTGATGCGTAGCAGGATACGGGAGACATCGGGGAGCGCGCGCGATTCGAGATAGTCGCCCTCCCCCGCGCGCAGGACGATCTCGCCGATGCGCGTGTCGGGGATGGTGTTGGCGGATGTATGACGGGTCAGCCCCAACGCAAGGGCTGTCAGCACGAGCGCGGCCCATTCCAGACGGAGCATCTGCTTCGCCCGCCCCGGCTGTCGATTGCGGAGGACCCATGCAACGAACCAGCCGAGAGCGAGCAACGCGGTGATCAGGCGGAGGCCGGGCAATAGCGCGCCTTCCGGTGTGGCCAGCATCGACACCACGATGCCAGCGAGATAACACCAGCAGAACCCAATAATCTTATTCTGCACGTTGCCGCCTTTCCGCGCCTTCCAGCACAATCTCAGGGTAGTAGTCCGCGTTCGACAACCAGATGGGACTGGCTTCCGGGCGCCCCTCCCGCAGGGCCTTCCAGCTTTCGGAGAAGACGGGGTGCTGCCAGATCACCAGGGCCCCTGCCACGAACGCAAACAGCAAAATAAAAATAATGGCTTTAGCCCCCTTCTCCATGTTCGGCTCCTTTCTCTGGTGGAGCAGATTCAGTGTCCCGCCCCAGCAGGTAGACATAGACGAAAAAGAACGGCAGTCCGGGAAGCAGATAGAGGACGCCTTCCTGTGTGTAGAAAATGGTGGTGGCACGAAAGACCAGCCAGATCGCATAGCCCGCAAGGCCCAGCGTGTTCAGGGCCAGGATCATGCGTGCCCAGGGAGAGGCGGGAAGCATCAGAGCAACTCCTTTCCGCTCAGGGCGCGAACCAGTTCGCGAACCCGCTCGAACCCGAAATCCGGCGCTGTTGGGGTCGCATAGACGAACTCCGGGATTTCGTCTGGCCGCAGCAGGGGTGCCTCGCCGCTGTGCGCATCCCAGGTCGTGCGCGAGTTGCTGAAAACGACCGCGGGATAGACCGGCACCGCATCGAAACCGTGTGCCTTGAGAAACTGCTGCATGAAATTGGCCTGCCTGGCTACCTGCCGGATCGGGTTGGACAACTGGACGCGCTTCCCGTCGCGGCTGCGAATCTGCGTCCATTTCTCCGCCTGCGCATCGCCAGAGAGCGCCCCACCCCAGTTCTTTGTCTCGAACAGGAACACGCCCTGTGGCGAAATCACCAGGTGGTCGATCTGTGCGGAGCGGCGTGCGAAGGGAATGGTGATGTCGTTGAGCACATAACAGTCCGGCGCAAGGTCCCGCTCGAGCAGGCGGGTGATGCGCGCCTCGCCCTGCTGACCTGCGGCGATAATCCGCTGTTGCCGCACATTCTCGCGCTGCTTGTAGAGATGGGCCGCCGCCAGAAACGCCAGCACGCCGCCGATGATCAGGGGGAGCCAACCCCCACCGACCGCACGCACCGCGAGGCCGGCGATCAGGAAGCCGCACGCCAGGGCGATCTCAAACGTCGTGAACCTCCGGAGCCACTGCGTTTCTTTGGAAAGGGCCGACTGTTGCCCCGCGAGCGTCTGCTCGGCAGTAACCAGCACACCCATGCCGCCTATTCCCCGCTTTCGGGCGAGAGCCGTTCCACCACTTCCGACAGGGCAAAGCGCGGGGCGCGATCCACAATACGGATGCGCACGATATCGCCAGGCTGTGTGCCGGGAACAAACACCACGAAACCGTCGATGCGCGCCACGCCATTAACGTCGGGATTCTGCCGATCCCGTTCCGTCACCGTCACGGTGAACTGTGCCCCCACCAATACGTCGTCAGCACGAATATCGTCGAGGTCATGTGGAGGCGTTGCAGGATGCTCCGCCGCAGGCTCCCGATGCACGAGTTGCCCGATGGCGAAAGAGCCGCGGTCCTCCCGAATCACGAACGTCACCTCGTCACCCACTTCCGCGCCTTCCACGAACACGACTTTGCCATCTACCTTCACGATCGCGTCGCCGTGACGCCCGATTTCTTCCACCACTGCTGTGTGCCGTTCGAGATCGTCCGGAATCGGCTCGGGCGCGGGAGGAGCGGGAGGCGGCGACGGCGCGGTGGGCGGAAAACGGGTGCGGGCCTCTTCTGCCGTTAGCCGCTCGATGACAATGGCGTCGGCCGCATTGCGGCGCAGGCGTGTCACTTCGATGACGACATGCTCGCCAGGGCGGGCGTCCCGGACGAAGGTGATGAGTCCGCTGATGCGCGCAACCCCCGATGCGCCATCCCGCGAGACGTCGTCGACCACCACATAGTACCAACGCCCTTCCTCCGCGATGACGGCCTCGTCGCCCGTGGCGTTGACGACGGCACCCCGATGCAGGTTCAGTGCCGCGACCTCTTCTTCTGTCAGCACTTCCTCAACCACGCCGGGCTCACCGACCGTCGGGCGGAAAAGGAGAAAGACGACAACAGCCACCGAGCAGAGCGTTACGAGAAACATGGCGACCAAGGCACGGGAAGAGGTTGGTGCAGGTTCGGGCGCGGACGTTGTCATGCTGGCGGATCCTTTCTCATGTTGTAGAGACTCCTACAGCCTGATTGTCGAGGCCCCTTGCGTCAATGCCGGAACGGCCATTTTAACGACACGACCTGAAACGAATCAGATCGGCCGGCCCACACTCAAACCAGCATACCGGCCAGGCAGGCGGTGAGCAAACAGGCAATGGTTCCGCCGACCAGGGACCAGAGCCCCAACTCGCACAGGGTCGTGCGTTGATCGGGCGCAATGACGCTGATCCCCCCGATCTGAATGCCGATCGAGGAGAAATTGCTGAATCCGCAGAGTGCGTAGGTCGCGATAAGAATCGATTTCTCGTTGACGATGGCCCCTTCGGCCTTGAGTTCCGCGAAGGAGACATAGGCAACAAACTCGTTCAGGACCGTCTTCTCGCCGAGTAGTCGCCCCACCATCAGCAGGTCTTCGCCGGGCACGCCGAGCAGCCAGGCCACCGGCGCGAGTGCGAGCCCGAAAAGGAATTGAAGATTGAAGGCTTCGAAATCGCCATCGGTAAAGGCGGCTACGCGTTCGTTCAAACCGGTGGGCGCGCCGATCCATTCGGAAATCACGTAATTCGCCATGGCGATGAAGGCAATAAAGACCAGGAGCATGGCGGCGACATTTACCGCAAGTTTGACCCCTTCCGTTGTGCCCTGCGCGATGGCGTCGAGCAGGTTACTGCCCATGCGGTGGCGCGGAAAGAGGAGTTCCTGATTAGCCGGTTGCGTTTCCGGAATCAGGATTTTCGCGGCCACCAGTGCCGCGGGTGCGGAGATGATGGAGGCCACCAGCAGGTGCGTGGCGAAATACTGCATTGCATCAGGATCGGCACCGCCAAGCAATCCGACATAGGCCGCCAGCACAGCGCCGGCGATGGTGGCCATGCCGCCCGTCATGAGGGCCATGATTTCGGATCGCGACATCCGGTCTATGTACGGCTTCACGACCAGCGGGGCCTCTGTCTGGCCGACAAAGATGTTCGCGGCCGCCGCGAGGCTCTCGGCCCCGGAAAGCTTCATGGTACGGGACATCACCCACGCAAAGGCATAGACGATGTATTGCAGGATATTCAGATAATAAAGCGCGGAGGTGAGCGCCGCGAAGAAGACAATGCTGGGCAGGATTTGAAATGCGAAAATGAACCCGAACGTTTCTGTGTCACCAACAAGCCCACCAAAGAGGAAGAGCGAACCCTCACGCGTGAAATCCAGCACCTGCACGAAGAAGGAGGCGAGCCGATCGAAGATCCCCCGAACTTCTGGTACCTTCAGCACAACAACCGCGACGACAAACTGCAAAAGAAGGCCGGAGAGAACGAGCGACCATTGAATGAGGGCTCGATTACGACTCAGCAGCGTGCAAAGCCCCACCAGGGCTGCAATGCCAATGAGCCCGCGCAGAAAATGATACAAGAAATCGGCCATGAGCGCCCCGCGAAAGAACCTTAGATTGAGATACGGCGCCGCGACCTGTCAACCCCCGCCGCAAGAGGCGCAGCAATTCTCAGTATGGCCCGGAACGGGTCCTTCGGGCCGGCTAAAGCCGGTACTACGAACGGTTTT
>SLOV01000084.1 GCA_007132345.1 Kiritimatiellia bacterium | reverse complement strand
TGGACCTGAATACATTTAAAGAACGGGACATACATTTCTTAGATTATTGGCGGGTCATCCGCTCCAGGAAGGAGATCATCCTGGCCGTCGCCCTCCTGGTCGTCATCACCGGCACGGCCTACACGCTCACCCTTCCGAAAATCTATCGCGCCAATGCGCGTATCGAAGTTCGGCAGGACGCCCTCGATATCGCCGTGTTCGAGCGAGAGGCCGCGTCGGGCTACAACCCCTTCTTTCTCCGTACGCAATACGAGATCATTCAGTCGCGACCCATCCTTTATCAAGTCATCGAAAATCTGAAATTGCAGCAGGTGTGGGGAGAGCAGCTCCGCGACGATCGTCAGCCCATTTCCCGCGACGAAGCCTACGATATACTTCGCTCCAGTCTCCGAATCAGTCAGTTCCGCGACACCCCCCTCCTGGATCTTCAGATCTTCCGCCGCGACCCAGAAGAGGCAGCCCGCATCGCCAACACGGTTGCCATCGTCTATCGCGACCAGCGTCTCAACGCCAAGAAGCGCGAAATGACCCGCGCCATCGATGCCCTCGCGGGGGAACTGAACAAGCAGCAGGACATCGTGACAGAGGCGGAGGCGCAATTGGAAAGGCTGCGTCGCGACTTGGATATCAGCTTCGCTGGTCCCATTACTGTGGATGAAATGCGCGTACGCCAGCTTGAGGGCGATCGCATCCAGGCCAACGTCGACATGCTCGTACGGAAAGCGCGGCTGGACGAGATCAACTCCCTTTCAAATGAGGAATTGGTCAATGCGGTGCCCTATATCGTTCCCGACCGCACTCTCCAGGTCATCAAGAACGCCTTATTGGAAAGCGACGTTGCCTTGACGCTGGCCCTGGAGCAGTACGGTCCCGCGCACCCGGAGGTCCTTCGTTTGCAGGCGGGCGTACAGGCCTTGAATGGGAAGCTGAACGATGCCCTGGATGGTCTTCGCAAAGGGGTCGCGGCCGATTTTGCCGTCGCTGAGAAGAAGCATGAAGAGCTGAGTGCCGCGCTGCAACAAGTCCGTCAAGCCGACATTGAGGCCCAAGGCGAACGCCTGCTGCCGTTCCGCACCGCCTGGCGCAATGTGGAACAGCAGCGGCGCATTCTCAGCGCACTGCAGGCACGCGTCGTGGAAGAAGGGGTCAAGCTGGGCATTCCGAGAACCCCCGTAGAGATCATCGAGCCCGCCGAGCCCCCGCCACTTCATAAGCCGGTTAGCCCGAATGTGCTCCTCAATATTCTTCTCAGCATTGCCGTCGGCATTACCAGCGGCATCGGTCTCGCCTTCTTCATCGAATATCTCGATACCTCCGTGAAGACCGTGGACGATGTCGAACGCAACTTGGGCCTGCCGGTTATCGGTGTAATTCCGCAAAAGGTCCGCCCGTTGACGGAAGAGGGCCCGGACAGTCCGCACGCAGAGTCTTATCGCTTGCTTCGAACCAACCTTCAGTTCTCCAATAAGGGCATTACGGGAGGAGCCTATGGCGTGGTCAGCGGTGGCGTTGGCGAAGGAAAATCGACCACGCTCTTCAACCTTGCCTACGTTTGCGCCCAACTGGGCGACAAGGTGCTGATCGTCGACTCCGACCTGCGCCGGCCCGTGCAGCATACCTTCGTGAATTCCTCCAACCGGTTCGGCCTCACGAACCTCCTGATGCGCGATGTTCCCTTGGAAGAGGTCATCAAGCCTACCTCCGTTCCCAACCTCCACCTCTTGCCGAGCGGGCGCCTGCCTCGCTCCGCGCTTGGCCTTCTTGACTCGCAGCGCATGCGCGAGCTCGTCAAGAACCTCAAGGCCCGGTACGACTACGTCTTCTTCGATGCGCCGCCGCTCATGGGCATCAGTGACGCCTCGATTCTCGCCAGCGAAGTGGATGGCGTCATGCTGATCGTGCAATACCGCAAGTACCCGCGCGTCATTTCCGAACGCGCCAAGCGGATCGTCGAGAACGTCGGCGGCAACATCCTCGGTGTGGTTCTGAACAATATCAACATTATGCGCGACGATTATTACTACTACTACCATGGCTACTACACGAGCGATAACGTGACGGCGCACGCCAGCCCGGACGCCCCGCTGGTAGGTTCGGCGGAAACGCCGGAAGAAGAGCCACAAGAAGTCTTTTAGGGGAGGTTCGACACTGTGATGGACCGCGTTCGTTTCTTCCGTTCTTTGCTCACGCTCTCTCTGCTGTTTGCCGGCTGGGGTTGTGCCTCTACACCGTCGGAAAATGCCGACGCCGCGGGCAACAACGCTGCGCTACAAATGCGGCTGCCTGGCCGCGAAGCGCTTGCCGACCCAACAACGGGTGAACCCTTGGCGGAGCGCCCCGTTGAAGGCCTGCTTGTCCCGAATGGACAATTCCAGACCTATCGCCTGCGTGTCGGTGACGCCGTATCGATCAGCTTCCGCGGTATCCCGCGCCCCTTCGAGATCACGGAAGAAGTGGATGAGAACGGGTACATCAAGCTCCAGTTCATCGACCGCATCAGAGCCGTGGGCCTCACCAGTGCGGAATTGGAAGATGCAATTCGAGATGCCTACGTACCGGACTACTACCGGACCATGACGGTCAGCGTCTTCGTCGCCTCACAAAGCTATTTTGTGCGTGGCGAGGTGCGTCGCCCTGGCCGTTTCCCCTTGGGGGGCACCGGCGTGACCCTGCTCCAAGCCATCGCGACATCGGGGGGCTACACCGAATACGCCAATCCTCGACGCGTCGAAATCCTGCGCGCCGGGGCCATCGAGCGGCATGACCTTACCCAGATCGAGAGGAACCCGGAAGAGGATATCCCGGTTCAGGCCGGCGATGTCGTGATTGTGCGACGGCGCCGCTTCTGATGCCGGTGCCTCCTCGCGAGGTAGTAGCCATGCAGAGGATGGCCCGGTCGCGTCGGCCCGAAGACGACCTGTCTACTGCTTCCCGGCTCTACGACGGTTTCGCTTTTCTGCTCCTTTTGCTGCCGACACTGGTGGGCCTCCTCCTCTACGGAGGCATCGACTGGTGGGTTACCGGGCCGCTGGCCGCTTTGGCTTTTCTGGCCGTTCTGCTCCTGCTCATCAAGCCACTCTTCTTCTCCTCGCTGCGGCGCCGCGGCTTCCGCCGCCCGCCCGGCTGGTTGTTTCTGCTGGCCTTTCTGATCTACACGGCGATTCGCGTCCCTTTCTCGGCAGTTCCCTATAACTCCCTCCAGGATCTCGTTCTGGCTTCAAGCTGCATCGCGGCCTACTGGGGCTGGACACGCGCCGCCAACCGTCCCGGACGGATTCGTGTGCTGCTGTCCTTGCTGCTCCTTGCCGGTTGCGCCCTTTGCCTCTATGCCCTCATCCAGCATGCGCGCGGGTCCAACCTCGTGTTGACGACACCGCGCCGCGAGCAATACGGCATGCGGGCCAGTGCCACCTACGGGTGCCCGAATCACCTGGGCCATGTGCTCGTCATGCAGGGGCTCGTTGCCATGGGCTTGCTGCTCATCCGCGGCAGCGGAAAGTGGCTCAAAAGCCTCTCCACCGTTTCGTTGGCGCTCGGAATGCCTGTGCTGCTTATGACCAGCTCGCGCAGTGCATGGATTGGCTTCGTTGTCGGCCTTTTTGTGATGCTCGTCACCATCGCAATCCGTGGCGGAGCAAAACGTTTCCTCATCACCGCCTTTTCGCTGCCTATCCTGCTCGGCGTCACCGCACTGGGGCTGTGGACCAGCTCCGCCATGGTGCGGGAACGAGTATGGAACGCCATCGAAGCAGAGAACCCGCGCCTCTTTATCTGGCAAGACACACTGGATATGGTCCGGGACGCCTATCTCTTCGGCCACGGCCCAGGGACCTTTTTCTGGTTGGAGCCTCTCTACAAGAATGCCTTCCGATGGCCCCATGTCTATGCGCGCTATGTCCACAACGAACCGCTCCAATTGTTAGTGGAATACGGCATCGTTGGAGCGGTCCTGCTGGCCCTGGCCCTGTTCCTGATCGCATTCAGCTTGCTCGACTATGCCCTCAAGGCACATCGGGATGCCCATGGCATTCTTGCCGCCGCTGCCCTTGGCTGCCTCTCCGCCTCGCTCGCGCACTCCCTGTTCGACTTCAATTTCCATTTTTCCGCCAATAACCATTTCCTGATCCTCATCCTCGGCCTCACCGTCGGCCGCATGATTACGAGCGGCCGTATCGTGCGTCCTGCGATCCCGCTCTCCTGGAGCGTGGCCTCCTCGCTGGGCGCGCTCGCCTGTCTGCTGCTCGCAACCCTCTCGGTGCTCTTATCGGCGAACTACATGCATGTCCAAGCCGCCATTCGACTGCGGGATCGGTCCGCCTATGACGATGCACTGCATCACGCAGATCGGGCCATCGCCTGGTTCCCGTTCTCCGGCAATGCATACCGCGAAAAGGGCGCCTCGCTCTTTTCCAAGGCCTTCTGGGATTTCGATCCGGAAGTGAAAAAAGAACTGGCGACCCAGGCCCTTGAGGCCTTGGAAAAAGCGCGGGGCTTCAATGCCTACGATCTGCTCACCCGCTACACCCAGAGCCGAGCCTACTCGCTATTGGGCGACGACGAACGATCCCTCGCCTTGATGCAGGAAATCTATTCCATGGCGCCCCGCCATGTCGTCTATCTGCAACACTACGGCCTCGCCCTCCGCAGGTTGGGCATGTACGACGAGGCCTGGGACATCTTTATGGAGGTCCGCAGACTGGAAGGACGCGATAACCGTATGGTGCGCGCAAATTTCGCCCTCCTCCGCCCGCGTGTATCGATAGAGAAACTTCCCCCGTATCAACAACAGTTGCGCCGCCGCCGCGAGCGCCAGGCCGCGCGCGCCGCAGAAGCCGCCGCCACTGCGGCTGCCGAAGCCGAAGCCGACGCCGAAACGAGCGAACCATGACCAAACAACCGAACCTGTTCTGGCATCCGTCCGCCGTTACCGCGAAAGAACGCGAAGCCCTGCTCAAGCAGCGCGGCTGCGTCCTCTGGTTCACCGGCTATTCCGGCTCCGGGAAATCCACCCTCGCCCGCGCCCTGGAGCGAAAGATGATCGATGCCGGACACCTTGCCTATGTCTTGGATGGCGACAACGTGCGCCACGGGCTCAACGCAGGGCTGACCTTCTCCGACGAGGACCGCCGCGAAAACCTGCGCCGCGTCGCGGAGGTCGCCAAACTCTTCGCGGATTGCGGCATCGTCTGCGCCGTCTCCTTCATTTCGCCCACCCGCGAGTCGCGCCGCCGCGCCCGGGAGATTGTCGGCCCGGACCGCTTCATGGAGGTCTACATCGACGCCGACCTCGATACCTGCGAAACGCGCGATGTCAAAGGCCTTTATGCCAGGGCGCGCCGCGGCGAGATACCCGACTTCACCGGCGTCAGCTCGCCCTACGAACCGCCGGAAGCACCCGACCTGCATCTGCGCACCGCCGCCCGCGATGTCGCCGCATGTGCCGACGAGCTTCTCGCATTCGTCCAGGACCGCTGTCTCCGCTAGGGCCGCAACATGGTGCGGCATCACAAAGCGCTCGCCTGGGAGGCCACCCTCAAGGCGGTCTTCGACGAGATCGATCACGACCTCGAAGACCGGTTCGGTCACCTCTATCCCCTGCATCCGGCCCGTCCGGCACACGGCGCAACGGCCAATCCCGAAGAGAGCGGCCTCTTCAACGTCGGCGCCGCCTTCACGGCCGGTTTCGGTTCGACGTTTGGCCGCGGATACGTCGTGCAGGTGCGAATGTCCACACTGGCCACTGTGTCCAAACAGGTGCGGGAAGAGTTAGAGAACGAGGTGGCGCGCCAGTTGCGCGAGCGGTTGCCGGACGCCTTTCCCGGCAAGACCCTCCATGTCGAGCGCGATAGAACCGGCTTCAAAATCCACGGCGATCTCTCCCTCGGCGACTTATAATCCGGCAATCCTTCCCCACGCGCGATGCCCTGTGATAGGGTCGTCCTCTCTGGAGGAAAACCCATGGGCCATCCCGGCGATATTCTCAGCGGCGTTCCGCCGCTCGACGAAGTCTTGCAGCATATTCGACTCGGCGACAATGTCGTCTGGCAGGTCGACCAACTGGAGGACTACACGGCCTTTGCTGAGCCGTTCGTCGACCAGGCGCTGGCCGACGGCCGTTCCATTCTCTATTTTCGGTTTGGCCCCCATCCGCCCGTTGTGGCCGACCGGCCCGGCCTGCGCATCGAGGCCGTCGATCCGACGCGCGGCTTCGATGCCTTCAGCCAGGTGGTGCACCGGATCATCGAAGCCGAAGGACGCGGCGCCTTCTATGTCTTCGACAACATCTCTTCCCTTGCCGTGAAGTGGGCTACCGACGAAATGCTCGCCAACTTCTTTCAGGTCACCTGCCCCTTCTTGTTCGAACTGGATACCGTAGCCTTCTTCGCCCTCACGCGAGGCAAACACGCACACAGCGCGGTGGCCCGCATCCGCGATACCACCCAACTGCTTCTCGATGTCTATCGCGTCGAAGGGCGCCTCTATATCCACCCACTGAAAGTCTGGGACCGCTACACCCCGGAAATGTTCCTTCCCCACTTGGTGGAAGGCGACGATTGGGAGCCGGTATTGCACAGCGGGGAAGCCGCCGCGGTGCTCGCCCAGGCCCGCCGTGTACCGCTCGGGGCCGCCGGTCGCTCCATCGCGCCGTGGGACACCGTGCACCGGAAGCTCCTCCAGTATCTGGAGACCGGGCCAGGCCCCGATCTGGCGCCCGAAATGGAGGCCCTCAAGCACGAACTCATCCACATGATGCTCGGGCAGGGCGAAGAAATCGTGCGCCTCGCTCTCGAATTCATGGAGATCCAGGACCTCTTCGAGATTCGCGAGCGACTCATCGGCTCTGGCCGGGTCGGCGGCAAGACAGCCGGCATGCTTCTGGCCCGCGCCATCCTACGACACACGCCCGATGACCCCGAACTGGGGCGGGTCCTCGAGCCGCACGACTCCTTCTATATCGGCTCCGACGTCTTCTTCACCTTCCTGGTCTACAACGACCTCTTCCGCCTCCGGCTGCGCCTTTCCAATACCTCGCAGATCTCCTACGAAGAGTTTGCCGAAGTCGAACAGCGCTTCCTCGCGGGCCGCTTTCCCAGCGAGATCGTGCAGCAGTTTCAGGCCCTGCTCGAACACTACGGGCAGGCGCCCATCATTGTGCGCTCCAGCAGTCTCCTCGAAGACAGCTTCGGAAACGCCTTCGCCGGCAAGTACCGAAGCGAATTCTGCGCCAACCAGGGCTCCCCTGACGATCGTCTGCATGCCTTCATGCATGCTGTCAAACAGGTCTACGCCAGCGCGCTGAATCCCGACGCCCTTTCCTATCGCCGCCGCCGCGGTCTCGGCGAGCGTGACGAGCAGATGGCCATCCTGGTGCAACGCGTCTCCGGCGGCCGTGTTGGGCGCTATTTCTTCCCTGCGCTCGCCGGCGTCGCCTTCTCCCGCAACCTCTACGCCTGGAACGACAGGATTGACCCTGGCCGTGGCGTTGTCCGCCTCGTCTTCGGGCTCGGCACACGTGCCGTCGACCGGGTTGGAGGCGATTATCCCCGCATGATCTCCATCAGCCACCCCGAACTCCGACCGCAGGTCGGCGTCGAGATCGCAAAATACTCCCAGCACCAGGTCGATGTGCTCAACCTGGAAGCCAACGAGTTCCAATGCCTGCCGCTGGAGGAACTCCTCGAAGAAGCCGCGCCACCCGATCTGCACCTGCTGGTTTCGGTCTTCGAGGACGGACACCTCTCCGACCCCGTTGGCGCCATGCTCGACGCACGCGGGCGGCGCCTGGTGCTCACCTTCAATAACCTTGTTCGCCGCACCCCTTTCGTAAAGCTGCTCGGGCGCGTGGTGAACCGGCTGGAGGAAGCCTACGGCCATCCGGTCGACACCGAGTTCACTGCCACGGTGAAGGCCTCCGGCGCTGCTCGCCTCAACCTGCTGCAATGCCGGCCACTCTGGCTACCAGGCAGTGTCGGCGCGGTGCGCCTCCCCGATACCTTGCCACCCGAGCGTATCCTCTTTCGCGCCGACCGCACCGTCAGTGGCGGGGTCATACAAAACATACGCTACATCCTCTTTATTGACCCCCGCTGGTATGCGGGCATGACCGAGGTAAGCCGCAAGAAGACGTTGGGCCGCATTGTCGGGCGCATCAATGGGCACCCCGAAATGGCCGACGAGCGGCTTGTCATGATGGGGCCCGGCCGCTGGGGCAGCGGCAATCTCGATCTTGGTGTCAACGTCGGCTATGCCGACATCGATAAGGCGGCGGTCCTGGTCGAAATCGCCCGCGAGGAGCATGGCCATGTGCCCGAGGTCTCTTATGGCACCCATTTCTTCCAGGACCTTGTCGAAGACCAGGTGGTCTATCTGCCGCTCTACCCCGATCGTCCCGAGGCGGCCTTCAACCAGACCTTCTTTGATGTCACCGCAAACTGTCTCGACCGGTTCCTCGATGGAGCGGAAGGATGGGGCGACGTAATCAAGGTCATCGATGTTGCCGACGGTCACCCCGAGCGCCGCGTCTCCGTCATTGCCGATCCCGAAGCGCAGCAAGCCGTCTGTTTTCTCGAAGGCCCCGCGTAGGGGCAGCGCGGTGGTGTGTGGGTGGAGAGCACGGGATCACACTTCGATAAGTGTGATCCCATGACGCGTAGGGGCAGCGCGGTCGCGTGTGGGCGGAGGGCGCGGGATCACACTTCGATAAGTGTGATCCCATGACGCGTATGGGTAGCGCAGTCGTGTCTGGGCGGAGAGCACGGGATCGTACTTCGATAAGTGTGATCCCATGACGCGTATGGGTAGCGCAGTCGTGTCTGGGCGGAGGGCACGGGATCGTACTTCGATAAGTGTGATCCCATGACGCATAGGGGGAGCGCGGTCGCGTCTGGGCGGAGGG
>SLOV01000076.1 GCA_007132345.1 Kiritimatiellia bacterium | reverse complement strand
GGGCGTGTCGGAAAACCTTATCGAGGCCTCGTGGGAGGCGCTGGTCGACAGCGTCGAATACAAGATGTTCCTCGATGAGGACCGGACCCGGAATGATTGAACTGCCGAAGAATTACGAGCCAGGGGAGGTGGAGCGGTGCGTCTCCGCCTGGTGGGAGGAGCAGGGCCTCTTCCGCGGTGTGCCCGACGGCGGGACCGACGCCGACGCGTGCTGCGTGGCGATGACACCGCCGAATGCGAGCGGGCCCCTGCACATGGGGCATGCGCTGCATCAAGTCCTCCAGGATGTTCTGGTGCGCTGGCAGCGCATGAACGGCCGGCATATTTCGTGGGTGCCGGGAACCGATCACGGCGGCATCGAGACCGAGCGAGCCGTGAAGGAAAGGTTGATCGAAGAAGGGATCGATCCCGAAACACTGGAAGAGAAGCCCTTTGTCGAACAAGTCGCGGCCTGGAGCGAGCGACAACGCATCGCGATCCGCGAGCAACTTCGTGGATTGGGCATAAGCTGCGATTGGGAGCGGGAGCGCTTCACACTGGATGTTGCCTACAAACGCACCGTCGCCACGATGTTTGTCCGCCTGTACGACGAAGGCCTCATCTATAGGAAGGAGTCTGTCGTCAAGGTCTGCCCGCAATGCGCGACGGCTTTGTCGGAAGAAGAAAGCGAACCGCGCGAGGTCGATGGCGCGCTTTACGTGCTCCGATACCCCCTGAAGGGCGGCAAGAAGAAGGATGCCGTGCCGGTGGCAACGACGCGTCTGGAAACCCTTCCTGGCGACACGGCGATTGCCGTAAACCCGAGAGACGAGAGATATCGCCATCTGGTGGGCAAACATCTCCTGCTTCCTCTCTTCGGGCGCGAGTTGATGGTCGTCGAGGATGACTCGGTCGACCCGGAATTCGGATCGGGGGTGATGCGGGTTACGCCGGCGCATGGACAAGTCGACTTCGAGATTGCGCGGCGGCATGGTCTTCCCGTTCTTCACGCCATCGGTGGCAACGGGGTCATGACGGAAACGGCCGGTCCTTATGCGGGGCAGCAGGTCGGCACATTCCGGGGCAACCTGCTCGACGACCTCCGGCGGGCCGGTCTCTTCGCCGAGGAGCGGCCGCACCGGCATGCGATGAGTCATTGTTGTTACTGCCAGACGGTTGTGGAGCCATGCCTCTCGTCGCAATGGTTCGTGAAGATGAAGCCGATGGCGCGGCCGGCCATCGACGCGCTCAAACAGGGCAAGATGCGGTGCGTGCCGGAACGCTGGAATAAGGTCCTGCTCGATCGGATGGAGGCGATTCGCGACTGGTGCATTTCGCGCCAGATCCGGTGGGGCCACCCGATGCCCATCTATACCTGTGGCGCCTGCGCGCATGAGTGGGCCGCTGTGGAGGATCCGGTCGAGTGCCCCTCTTGCGGGGTGCCCGAGCCGCGGCGGGAATCCAACGTTCTGGACAGTTGGTTTTCGGCGGCGCTCTGGCCTTTTGCGGCATTGGGTTGGCCGGACATCACGCCCGATCTCCACGGCGACTCCGCCACCCAGACACTGGTCACGGCGCCGGACCTTCTCTTCCTCTGGGTGAGTCGCGCCATGATGGCGGGTTTTGCTTGTACCGGCGAGGCGCCGTTCTCGCGCGTTTGCCTGCCGGGCGCGGTGCGGGACGAAGGCGGCAAGAAGATCAGCCGACAAAACGAGAATGCCATCGATCCGCTTGCAGCCGTGCATGCGGTTGGCGCGGATGCCCTGCGCCTGAGCCTCTGCCTGGGTGCAGCTTCCGGGCAAGACCTCTCTCTAACCGAAGAAGGGCGCGAGTTGGCCGGCAAGTTTGCCGCAAACCTGTGGAAGGTGGCCCGGTTCATGCACGCCAGGGGGGTCACACCAGACGAGTTGGCGGACGAGCCCAACTTCGATGTAGAGCGATTGACGCCCGACGATAAGCATCTGCTTGCAAAACTTCACGAAACGATTGCGGGTTGTGACGACTGCCTGCAACGCTTTCGAATGGTCGAATACGCGAAGACCATTCGCGATTTTCTCCAGCGCCGCTACTGCGATTGGTATGTGGAATACGCCAGAAGCGTCTTCGGAGGCGGGACGAAGTCGGAACAGGCGCAGGTTCGTATGGTGATGCAATACGTCTTCTCGAATAGCTTGCGCTTGTTGCACCCGTTGATGCCCTTTCTGACCGAAGCGCTATGGCACGACCTGGGCTACAGCGATCACGCTTTCAGCATCGCCCAGGCGCCCTGGCCACGCATGTTGGAAGAGGAGCAACTTGCCGCCGACTGGAAGATCACACCCGCGACGGTCAATTATGTGGATGCCAAACAGGATCTGATCTCCGTAGGGCGTACCTTGCGCGCCGATTACGACATTCAATCGACGCAGCCCGTCGAGTTTATCCTCCGACCGGCGCGCGACCGCGACGAAGCGCGCCTGCAAGCCGATGCCGCTGCCATTGCCGCCCTGCTGAAAGCCCGGCACGTCACCGTCGATAGCGAGTTTTCTCCGCCGCGTGGGATGCCCAACGCACTCAGTCAACTCGGTGCCCTCTATATGCCGCTCGAGGGACTGGTTGACCGCGACGCCGAAATCGCGCTGCTCCGCGATCGAGACGAGAAGGTCAGCGGCCAGTTGCGGCGCATCAATCGGAAGTTGGAGAATATGGACTTTCTCGGGAAGGCGCCTCCGCATGTGGTCGAGGCGGAAAAGGCCCGGAAGAAGGCTTTGCTGGCAAGACACGAGCGACTCTGTAAGATGATCGAAACCTTGTCGGAAGGAGAGGGAACATGAAGTCGGAATCCCAATGCTCTCTTGCCACCTTGTCTGCATTCGAGACGGACGAGGAGGCTGTTGCCTTTGCGGTGGAAGGCCAGCGGATCATGGGGGTGCTTCATCGGCCTGTGGATGCCGCGGGCCCCTTCCCGGCGGTGGTGGTCCTGCACGGCTTCACGGGCAACAAGATGGCCTCGTTCCGGAAGTTCGTCATCCTGGCCAGGCGCCTGGCCCGGCTGGGTGTGGCCACGTTACGATTCGACTATCGCGGTTGCGGGGAGAGCGAAGGCGATGCGGCATTCACGAGTATCGAATCCGAGCGCGCCGACGCCCGTGCGGCTTTGCTATGGGTACGGAATCGGCCGGAGATCAATGCCGCGCGGCTGGGGGTTGTGGGGGTGAGTCTTGGTGGGGTAATCGCGATCGAGACAATGGCGGAGGACGAGGCCCTCAAGGTGGGCTGCTTATGGGCGGCGGTGAGTCGCCCGGCGTTGCAGCTTCAGATTCGGGCCACGCCCGAACTGGAGAAGTCGCTGCTGGAGCGCGGCTATGCGGAAGTCGATGGCTGGGCTGTTGGTCGTGCCCTTGTGGAGCAGATGGCGGTAATGGAGCCGCTCGCAGCCGCGGAGCGGTTGCGAGGTCGCCGTCTCCTGCTGTTGCATGGCGAGCGCGACGCCTCCGTGCCGCTGACTTCGGTCTGGGAATATGCGCAGTCCCTGCGCGCGGGCGGCAATGAAGTGGATGTCCACGTCATCCCCGAGGCAGATCATCGGTATAGCCGGGTCGTGTGGCAGGAAACGATCATCCAGCAGACCGTCGACTGGTTCGCGGACCAACTGGGAAGTTGATGAAGAATTGTATTGTGCGAGGGTTGCGGAGGCGACGTGGGATAACGTCGGCCATTTTGCTGTTGGCCTTTCACCTCTTCGCCGTTTGCACAGCGATGGCACGGGAGCATCACCTGATTCTCGATGCGCCGGTCACCGCCCGCACGCTGGGCGAGCCGCTCGCTCTCGCGGACCCGCCGCCGGTGCTGGCGCAGGCAGCTCGCCTGCGCGAAGTGAGCTTGCACCAGGCCGTTCACGAGCCGGGCCATATCGCCCTTGGCGACACGCTCATTCTCGATCTGTTTACGGACACCACCGTCACCGCCCTGGTCGAGCGCGTTGCCTTCAATGTGAACCGAACCTACTCGATCCGCGGGCGCGTGAAAGGCCGGGGCGGTCATGTGATCTTCTCCTCCACGGATGGGCGCACGCTGGCCACCCTGACGGAGCCGGGAAACCCGAAGATCAGGATGATTCAGCAGTTCCCCGGGCAACCCCATCATTTGCTGATGGAAACGGCCATGTCGGAGCTTGGCATCATCGAAGAGTGCCCCTGCCCGCATGCTCATTCGCTGCTTGCCCCCGCCCTGGCCGCCGGAGAATCCACCATCCTGGGCGATCCGAATGCGGTGGCCGAAATTGATGTGATGATTGTCTATTCGCCCGCGGCGCGGGCCTGGGCCGACAACTGGGGTGGCGGGATTCATAACGTGATTGCCCAGTCGATGGAGCGCGCCGAGCTGGCCATGGAGAATAGCGACACCTTCGTGACCTTTCGCCTGGTTCATTCCGCGGAGGTGGACTACACCGCCAGCGGAAACGCCGTCACTGATCTTCAGCGGCTCACCAACACCTCCGATGGCTATATGGAGGAGGTACACGATTGGCGCGATCAATATGGCGCCGACCTGGTGGCCTTGTTCGAAAACGAACCCAACACGGGTGGCATTGCATGGTTGCTGAATAGCCCGGGCGGAAACCCGAATTTCGGGTTCTCTCTGACACGGGTTCAGCAGGCCGCCTTCACGTATACGCACGTGCACGAGATGGGCCACAACATGGGCTGCGGTCATCACAGCGCGCAGAACTTCCAGGCGGGCCCCGGGCTTTACGACTATTCGGCCGGCTGGCGCTGGACCGGCAACAATGGCCAGCGCTACTGCTCGGTGATGTCCTACCAGCAAGGCAGCTACTTTGCGGATGGCCTGACACACACCCGGGTGGCGCACTTTTCGAACCCCGACATCGAACATCGGGGCGCAGCGACAGGAACTGCCGATGACGACAATGCGCGAACCATCCGTAATACGAGGCATGCCGTCGCGGCCTACCGCCCGACCGCCGCACCGCCGCGTTTCGCTTTGACGACAGCGCTGTTACCGGCGGGAGCCGGCCAGGTGCAGGTGAACCCGCTGCCGGATGCCGACGGCACCTATGCGCCGGGTGAAGAAGTGACCCTGACAGCCGTTCCCGGCACTGGCTACGAGTTCCTTGCATGGCACGGCGATGTTGCGGATTGTCCAGGCACACCTCTCCTCGTGGTTGTCATGGACCAGGATCGCGAAGTATGGGCGCGATTCGAGGGCGATCCGGATCTCACGCTGCAAATCACGGACCCCGTGCCGATGGCTACCGTACCTTTTGCGACGACGTACATCTCCTTATCCGGGCTGGCCGGGCCTTCCGCCGCCGGTTCGTTGGCCTGGACCCATCTGGCAACGATGGAAGAGGGTTCCGGCGAGGCTTCTACATCCTGGTCCCTGCCGTCTATCCCGATTGTGGTCGGCACCAACACGATCTCCGTCACCGCGACCAACGCCCCGGCAGCGACGATACGTGGATGGGATTCCGCCACCAACGCGGTGTATGACAGAGGCTGGAGCCATGGCCAGAACGGCGGGGATGGATACGGGCCATGGGCCCAGACCACCTTCGGCCAAAACGCGGGCCACTTTGTCGCGGATGGCTCGAATCCGCGCCAGCGCCTCAGCCCGCGCGCCTGGGGAATGTGGGCCAATAGCGGGGATACCGCCACAGCGGAGCGAGCGCTCGACGAACCGCTGCTGATCGGCGACTCGATCTCCGTCGGTTTTCAGAATAACTGGATCGGTTCCGGGCGATCCGTGGGCGTTTCGCTGCGGAACGGCGCGGATGAATACCTCGTCGAGTTCCTCTTCATCGGAGGCGGTGCCCAGTATCTCGTCAATGACAGTCTTGCCGACCGCAACACCGGTGTGGATTGGACCGATCAACCGCTCTGGTTGACCTTCACGCGCACAGGCTGCGATACCTATGAACTCGATATCGACGGACAGGTCCTTTTCTCCGGCTCATTCGCACCACGCAGCAATCTCGATGTCACGCGCGTCCATTTCTGGAATTTCAGCGCGGGCTCGGGGCCGAACTACGATTTCTTCTTCGACGCCCTCGAAACCACGGCGGGGCCAGGTCCGGTTCGTACGGTGAGCGATTCCATCGACATCGTGCGCGAACCAGAATCCACGAGTCCATTTGTCGATACCAACAACAACGGTGTTCCGGACGATTGGGAACTCTTCTATTTCGGTTCTCTGGATGTCGTCACAGAGGACTCCGACTTCGATGGCGACGGGCAGACCGACGTGGAGGAATACATCGCCGGGACAGACCCCACCGACCCGGAAAGCTTCTTCTGGATCCACGACATGGATATTGTGCCCGGCTTCCCTTCGGTTTTTGTGCTGCGCTGGAACAGTGTCAGTAACCGCCTCTACCAGGTCGAGCGGGTACTGGACGTGGCATCGGACTATGAACCGGTCAGCGACGTGTTGCCCGCCACCCCGCCGGTCAATGTCTTCATGGAGCCGGCCCCCGACTCCGATATCTTCTATTATCGGGTGCGGGTCTGGATCGCGCCGTAGGTTCGGCGTTGCGCCTGCCCGGGAATTGCGGCATAAGAGCCGCGCAATTGAACACTCTGCTGGGAGCTGCATCATGGACGATCTCACACCGCGTATCGAAACCCTTCGCCGTCGTGTCGACGAGATGAGGGGGTATCTTTGACGTCGCCCGCCGACGCGATCAACTCGCCGAACTCGAAGCGCTGAGCGCCCAGCCCGGTTTCTGGGACGATGCCCAGAAGGCCCGCGGCGTGATCGACCGCGCCAACGCGCACAAGGCCATCGTGCAGCCGTACAGCGAGCTGCAAGCCGGCCTGGATGACGCGGCCGTGCTGATCGAGCTTGCGGACGAGGAAGGCGATGCCGCCCAGCGGAGCAGTGCGCTTGCGGAGGTTGCCGCCCAGCTCGGGGCCCTCGAGGAGAAGGCCGACGAGCTGGAAATGAAGATGCTGCTCTCGGAGCGGTTCGACACGCACAGCGCCTATCTCTTTCTCAATGCCGGGGCGGGCGGCACAGAGTCGTGCGACTGGGCCGATATGCTCTTCCGCATGTATACGCGCTACGCGGAGCGGAACGGGTTCGAAGTCTCTGTTCTGAATGTTCAGCCGGGCGACGAGGCGGGGATCAAGAGCGCGGAGTTCATGGTCAGCGGCCCCTACGCCTATGGCTATCTCAAGGCGGAGCGTGGGGTGCATCGGCTTGTGCGGATCAGTCCGTTCGATTCCAACAAACGGCGCCACACCTCTTTTGTGGCGCTCGATGTAGTGGCCGAACTGGACGACGACGCGGAGGTCGAAATCCGCGAGGACGATCTGCGCATCGATACCTATCGGTCGAGCGGGGCAGGGGGCCAGCATGTGAACACCACCGATTCGGCGGTGCGCATCGTGCACTTGCCCACCGGCATCGTGGTGTCCTGCCAGGCGGAGCGGTCCCAGCACAAGAACCGCGCCAAGGCCATGAAGATGCTCCAGGCCAAGGTCTACGAGTGGGAGCAGGACCAGAAACGCAAGGACCTCGAAAAGTTCTATGGAGCGAAAGGCGAAATCGCCTGGGGCAGCCAGATCCGGTCCTACGTGTTGCAACCCTACCAGATGGTGAAGGATCATCGGACGGAAGAAGAAACGGGGAACGTCGACGCCGTGCTCGATGGAAAGCTCGATCCATTTATTAAGGCCTACCTCAAAGACCACGTGCGCGAGCAGGCCTCCACATCCGAACCAGGGTAAACCGTGGCATCGATTCTTGATGAGATTGTGGCCCGGAAGCGTGTGGACATTGCGCGATGCCGGGAGCGGGAACCGGTCGAGGCGCTGCGCGAAGCCGCTTTGCAGGCGCCGCCGCCGCCTCCCTTTGCCAGCGCGCTGCGCAGCGCGCGTGTCGGCCTGATTGCCGAGGCCAAGCGCCGCTCGCCCTCCGCGGGCGCGATTCGCGAGCCGTTCGATCCCGCGGCGATCGTATCGGCCTACGAACGGGCCGGGGCGCAGGCTTGCTCCGTGCTGATGGACGAACCGTACTTCGGCGGCGGCGAATCGGACTTCCGCGCGGCCCGCGCCGCCTGTCGGCTGCCGCTGCTCTACAAAGAGTTTGTGGTCGACCCCTGGCAGGTCTGGCATGCGCGCTGCATCGGGGCCTCCGCCGTTCTGCTGATTGCAGGCGTGCTCGACACGGCGGAGCTTGCCTCGTTCGGCGGGTTGTGCCGCGAGGCGGGGCTCGAGGCGCTGGTCGAGGTGCACGATGCGGCCCAGATGGCCATGGCCGTGGAAGCGGGCGCCGCCTGCGTGGGAGTGAACAATCGCGATCTGCGCACCTTTACCGTATCGCTGGAGACCACGCTGACCCTGGCGGAGCGGGCGCCACCCGGCTGCACGCTGGTGGGCGAGAGCGGAATTTCGAGTTCGGAGGATGTCGTGCGGCTGCGCGATGGTGGTGTGCATGCCGTGCTGGTGGGCGAGCACCTGCTGCGCCAGCCCGACCTGGCGTTGGCGGTGCGGAATCTAATGGAGCTGGCATGGGCGTCTTCGTAAAAATCTGTGGGATTGCGTCGGCCGGCGATTGCGCCGCGGTCGCGGCCTTGCAGCCCGATGCGCTGGGTTTTGTCTTCTGGCCCCATTCGCCGCGCGCGGTGACGCCCGAGGCTGTCGGCGATTGGACCAGCCGCATCGATTCGCGCATTGTGCGGGTCGGGGTGTTTGTCGACGAGCAACCGGACGAGGTGGCGCGCGTGATGCGACGGGCCGGTCTCGATGTGGCCCAGCTCCATGGCCGGGAGCGGCTGGAGGATTTTCGCAACGTCGAGGGCCGAAAATGGAAAGTGGTGCATCTGGACCGGGTCGAGATGGACCAGGTGGCCACGGCCCACGTTGACGCGTTCCTGATCGACAGTTACAGTGCCGCTTCCCCCGGCGGTACGGGACAGCAGGCGGACTG
>SLOV01000165.1 GCA_007132345.1 Kiritimatiellia bacterium | reverse complement strand
TCGTTCTGGCTAAGGTTGTGGAGTGCGTCGTAGAGGTGCATTTGCAGCGAGCCGGGGCCTTGCGCACTCTCCGCGGCGATCTCCCCGCAAATGCCCAGCACGGCCATGGCATGGGCCGCGGCGGCGAGCCGGTCGGGGTTCACCGCCAGGAACGCGCCGGTAAGGGCGGAAGCGGTGCAGCCGAGTCCGGTGACGCGTGTCATCAGCACATGCCCGTTTGCGCCCTGCAGCTCGCTTTTGCCGTCGGTGACAAGATCCGTCTCCCCGCTCAGGCTCACGACGCAACCGAGTTCGGTGGCCAGGCGTCGGGCCGAATCCGCCGCCGCGTTGCTGCTGGCGGAGCTATCGACGCCTTTCGTTTGCACCGAGGCATCGAGCAGCGCCATGAGTTCCGAGGCGTTCCCGCGAATGACACTGGCCCGTGCGGTGTTCAACAGCGCGCGGCAGGTGTCCGTGCGATAGGGCGTGGCCCCGGCGCCGACCGGGTCGAGCACGATGGGCAGCCCCGCTTTCGAAGCGGCGCGCATGGCGCGGTGCATAGCCTCGATCCATGCCTCGCTGAGCGTTCCGATGTTGACGACCAGCGCCCCGCCGACGGCGGCAGCGACACCGACCATCTCCTCGACTTCTTCAACCGCGTGCGCCATGACGGGCGAGGCACCGAGCGCAAGCAGTGCGTTGGCGGTGTTGTTCATCACCACATAATTGGTGATGTTATGGACCAGCGGCCGCTTTTCGCGCAGCGCTTCGATATCTTTCCAGATCGTTTCCGTGTTCATCGTCCACACTCCTTGCAGGGCAACAAAAAGACCGCCGACGCGGGGGCGTTGGCGGTCGACCAGGTTCGATCTTCGAAATGGCGCGCCGTTTCCCTCCGCCGGCATTACCCGGTTCAGGTCGTCAGGGTATCATCTCAGGCCACGCGGCCACCCCTAACGGCAAGCACGAAGGTAGGCCAGGCGGGTGTGGGTGTCAAGGGGTGGGCGGTTGGTCGACAGGCATTTGCCGGCGAAGCGAGTCGATGGAGTGGTTTGCCGGGGCACTTCCTAAGACAATGTGGGATTCTGGCTGGGCATTTGCGATCCTTGGCGGCGTTCGAAGAGATTCGAGTGTACGAGTAGGTGTACGAGTACGTTGAGTCATGGTCGAATGCCGATCTCGCCGTTCGGCCACGTACTCGTACAGCTAACTGCAAGCCACCCCAAAGGGGTGGTAGCGGCTCTTGCGAACGTCAGAATTTCAGAGACAGTCGTCGCTTTGCGGCATGCCGGCCCACTCGTCGGCATCTCGTTTCAGGGTTACAGGCTGTTCTTGTAAACAATGCCGTCCTTCATGATGACGAGGAAATTCTGCTCGGGGTCGGCAAGGAGATCGAGCTTCACGATCGGGCTAGACCCAGAGGTGACGGTCGAGGGTGCGGTATTGGACGGCTTCGGCAATGTGATCGCTTACGATCCGGTCCGAACCGGCGAGGTCGGCAATGGTGCGGGCGACTTTCAAGATGCGGTCATAGGCGCGGGCACTGAAGTTCAGTTCGGTAATCGCCATCTTCAACATATTCTGCGCTTCCTCGTCCAGAGCACAATGCTTCTGGAGATCGCGCGAGCCCATACCCGCATTACAGTGGACTTTGCGACTGCTCTTGAAGCGCTCTTGCTGGAGGCGCCGCGCCTGCATGACCCGCGCACGAATCGATGCGGACGGCTCGCCCGATTGCAGCGAGGTTAATTCGTGGTATCGCACAGAAGGCACTTCGATATGAATATCGATCCGGTCGAGGAGCGGCCCGGAAATCTTGCTGCGATATCGTTGAATCTGGACATGGGAACAACGGCATTCGCGCTGTGTATCGGTGAAATAGCCGCAGGGGCAGGGGTTCATGGCCGCGACGAGCATGAAGCGGCAGGGGAACGTAACGGTTGCGGCGGCGCGCGCCACGGTGACGTCGCCGTCTTCGAGCGGCTGGCGCAGAACTTCAAGCACGTTGCGCCGGAACTCGGGAAGCTCGTCGAGAAAGAGGATGCCGTGATGCGCCAGGCTCACTTCGCCGGGTACCGGGTGCGTGCCACCGCCCAGCAGGCCGGCGTCGGAGACGGTGTGATGCGGCGAGCGATAGGGGCGCGTGGCAATGAGCGCCTGATGCGAGGCGAGGGTGCCTGCGATGCTGTGGATCTTGGTCGTCTCCAGCGCCTCCTCCATGCTCATCTGCGGCAGAATCGACGGCACCCGCTTTGCGAGCATCGTCTTGCCCGTGCCGGGCGGTCCGATGAGCAGGATGTTGTGGCCGCCAGCCACGGCGACCTCGAGGGCGCGCTTGGCTGATTCCTGGCCTTTGACGTCGCGGAAATCTTCGCCGTACTCGGAGAAGTCTTCGATGAGCTGGGCGAGGTCCAGGCGCATGGGCTCCAGACGCAGCGTGCCTTCAAGGAACTCGGCGGCTTCGCGCAGGGTGGTGACGGCGTAGACTTCGATGCCTTCCACCACGGCGGCCTCTTCCGCATTGCCGGCAGGCACGACGATACGGCGCAGCCCCTGTTTGCGCGCGCTCAGGGTGACGGGGAGGACGCCGCGTACACGTCGGACCTCGCCGCTGAGGGCGAGCTCGCCCAGGATGCAGGTATCCCGCAGACCCTCTTCGCCGATCTGGCTGGTGGCGGCCAGCATGCCGAGGGCGATGGGCAGGTCGAAGCTCGGCCCCTCCTTTTTGATATCGGCGGGGGCGAGGTTGATGGTGGTGCGGCCGGTATGGGGCTGAAACCCGGAGTTCACCAGCGCGGTCCAGACGCGGTCTGCGCTCTCTTTCACGGCGGCGTCGGGCAGGCCGACGATGGCCACCTTCGGTTCACCGCGGCCGGCGTTGACTTCGATCTCGAGCGGGTAGGCGTCGACCCCGAACACGGCTCCGGAATAGACCTGCGCAAGCATGGGTGGCAGCTTCGCGAATTTCCGCGGTGCTGTCCATGCGAACCTCAGCAATTCTCAGTATGGCCCTTGCCGCCTGAAGGCGGGACTACAAACGGGCGAAAACCCTGCGAAAGACCGTTCGTAGTAGCTGCTTCAGCAGGCCCGAAGAACCCGTTCCGGGCCATGCTGAGAATTGCTGGGTTCCGCCTCTCGCGCTCGATTTTGCGGGCCGGTCGGCGTAGAATATGAATATGACGGCGCGGGTTCTGCATCGAAGCATGGTACTGGATCTCGTCCGCATTGCAGTGGGCGGGTTCTTCTTTGTGCTGGGGATTCTGGGCCTCTTTCTGCCCCTTCTCCAAGGCATCCTCTTCCTGGCGATTGCCGCGGTCCTGCTGTCGCCTTATGTGCCTTGGTTCCACCGGCTGAAGCTCTATCTCTACCGGCGGTTTCCGGCAGTGCGGCATCAGGTCCAGCGTTTTAAACGGAACCTGCACAAGCGGGTGAGCACGCGCCGCTCACAGCGGGCCGGGTCTGCTAACCGCTTGTGTTAGAGCCAGGCTTCGGGAGTGGGGATCCAGGTGCGGCTGAGGACGTCGGCCAGGGTGAGGGCTAACATGACGCAGAGCCAGATGGCGCCGGCGGCGGCCGCGACCCAGGTGACTTTGGCACTGTATTTCAAGTGCATGAAGAAGAGGGCCACGACGGTCGCTTTGAGGGTCGCGATGGTGACGGCCATGACGATGTTCATGAAGCCAAGATCGACACGGGCAATGGCCACGGTGATGACCGTGAGAATCATGAGGAGGCCAAAGATTTTGTAGTAGAGGGTGACGGGGGAAATATGGTGGTTGATGAGGGGCGCGGATTCGGCAGGGATCGCTTCGGCCACGGTATCTACGGAGGGGTCGGTCATGGCGGTTCCTCAAATCAGGTAGAGCAGCGGGAAGAGAAAGATCCAGATGATGTCGACGAAGTGCCAGTAGAGGCCAAAGAGTTCGACGGGGGTGTAATACTCGGGCGCGAAGCGGTTGGTGCCCGCAAGGCGCAACAGCCAGAACATGAGGCCAATGCCGATGATCATGTGCAGGGCGTGCATGCCGGTCATGGCGAAGTAGAGGCTGAAGAAGATCTGGAGGTGGCGCGGATCGAAGGAGAGTTCGCCGTGTTCTTCTTCCGCGTGAAGGGCCTCGCCATCCATAGCGGGCATGGCCATCTGGGGAACCTGGGCTTGGGCGGAAGCCACGAGAGCGGGCAATTCGAATTCGACGGGGGCGGTGTGGGCGTGCGCGTCGTGGGGCTCGAACTGGAAGTTACGGCCGGGAACGAGGTTGTGGTCGAACTTGGCGTGGTACTCGATGTATTTGACGCCGAGGAAGATGACGCCGAGGAACATGGTGGCGACGATGTAGCGCATGATGCCGTTCTTGTTACCGACTTGGGCGGCATGAACGGAGAGGGCGACGGTGAGGCTGCTGCAGATGAGGACGACGGTGTTGAATCCGCCCCAGCCGAGGCTGAGGAGGCTACTGCCGACGGCGAAGGCTTCGGGGTAGAGGGCACGGTAGTAGGTGTAGGCCAGGAAGAGGCCGCCGAAGAACATGATCTCCTGAGCAATGAAGACCCACATCCCGAGGGAGGAGGCCTGGCGCTGCTGTTCGAGCGTGTCGAAGTGATGATGCAGGTAGGGGGAAGAATGGGCGTCAGACATTTTCGTCCTCTTCGGGGAGTATATCCACGATGTCCTGCTCGAAGAATGCGTGGTCTTTGTGCGCGTAGTTGTAGGCCTCTTCGGTCACAACGGGCGTGGTTTCGAAATTGTGCGGCGAGGGCGGCGATTCAGCAACTTCCCACTCGAGGCCGGTAGCGGGCCAGGGGTTGCGGGGGGCTTTGCGGCCGATGAAGAGGGAGAGGGGCAGGTAGATGTAGAGCATCAAGAAGCCGCCGCCGAGAATGGACGCGCCCGCGGAGGAGAGGACGTGCAGGATCTGGAATTCGGAGGGGTAGACATGGTATCGGCGCGGCATGCCGAGGTAGCCGAGCAGGAATTGGGGGAAGAAGGTGAGGTTGAAGCCGACGAAGATGACGATGGCGGTGACAATGGCCCAGCCTTGGAAATACATGCGGCCGGTCATTTTGGGCCACCAGAAGTGGAGGCCGCCGAGGAAGGCCATGACCATGCCGCCGACCATGACGTAGTGGAAGTGGGCGACGACGAAGTAGGTGTCGTGCAGGTGCACATCGAGGCCCATCGAGGAAAGGAAGAGGCCGGTGAGCCCGCCGATGAGGAAGAGGCCGAGGAACCCGAGGGCGTAGATCATGGGGGTGCGGAAGACGATGGCGCCTTTGTAGAGGGTGGCGGTCCAGTTGAAGATTTTGACGGCGGTCGGGACGGCGATGAGGAAGCTGAGGAAGGAGAAGATGAGGCCGGCATAGACGGACTGGCTGCTGACGAACATGTGGTGGCCCCAGACGAAGAAGCCGATGAGGGCGATGGCCATGCTGGAAAAGGCGACAAAGCCGTAGCCGAAGATCCGTTTGCGGGAGAAGCAGGAGATCAGCTCGCTGATGATGCCGAAGCCGGGCAGGATCATGATGTAGACGGCGGGGTGCGAGTAGAACCAGAAGAGGTGCTGGAAGAGGACGGGGTCGCCACCGAGGGCGGGGTCGAAGATGGCAAGGCCGAGCCCGCGCTCGAGGAGAATGAGCACCAGGGTGATGGCGATGACGGGGGTGCCGAGCATGACCACGATGCTGGTGGCGTACATGGCCCAGACGAAGAGGGGCATGCGGAACCAGGAAAGGCCGGGGGCGCGGAGTTTATGGATGGTGACGATGAAGTTGAGGCCGGTGAGGATGGAGGCGAAACCGGCAATGAAGGCGCCGAGCCCGGTGAGAATGACCTGCGAGTTCGCGTAGGTGCTGCTGTAGGGGGTGTAGAAGGTCCAACCGGTATCGACACCGCCGAGGATGAGGGCCGCGACCCCGAAGGAGGCGCCGGTCATGTAGACATACCAGCTTGCCAGGTTGAGGCGCGGGAAGGCGACATCCTTGGCGCCGATCATGAGGGGCAGCACGAAGTTGCCGAGCACGCCGGGGCCCGCGGGGATGAGGAAGAAGAAGATCATGATGACACCGTGCATGGTGAACATCTTGTTGTAGCTCTCGGCGGAGAGCAGGTTGCCGTCCGGCGTGAGGAGTTCCAGGCGCACCAGCGAAGCGCCAAAGCCGCCGACGAGGAAGAAGAAGGCGATCGAAATGAGGTAAAGAAGGCCGATCCGCTTGTGGTCGAGGGTGAGCAACCACGATTTGGCCGTGGTGGCAAAATTGAGGTAGTTGCGGGCCGGAGCGGCCGAGGGCGAAGATGCGTCTGAATCGCTCATAGGGGTTAGTCCATTCCGATCTTCTGGCTGCCGATCGACTTGATATAGGCCACCAGTTGCATCAATTGGGTTTCGTTGACCTGCCCTTCGAAGGAGGGCATGACCGGCTGATATCCTTTCGCGATGTGGCGCTGGGGATAGAGGATGGACTGACGGATATAGTCTTCGTCGGCGAGGATCATGGTGCCATCAGCCAATTCCCGTTCGCGGCCGAAGAGTCCGACGAGGGACGGGCCGAGCGCGCCGGCCGCGCCGCCATGGCACGTGACGCAGCCGAGCCGGGTGAAGAGCCGTTCGCCGGCATCGGCGGGGGAGAGCCGGGCCACGGCCGCACCGCCGCCTGCGGTGCTGGCGGTTTGGAGCCACTCGTCGTATTCGCGCGGGGTGAGGACGTGCACGAAACCGCCCATGCGGGAGTGTTCGGTGCCGCAGTATTCGGCACAGAAGAGGTGGAAGCTACCGGTCTTTGTGGGCGTGAACCAGGTGCGGGTATATCTGCCGGGCAGGACGTCGGCCTTCACGCGGAAGGCGGGGATGTAGAAGCTGTGGATGACGTCTTCGGATGTCATGGTGAGCTTGACGGGCTGGCCGACGGGGATGTGCAGCGTGTTGATCTCGCGGGTGCCGTCCGGATGTTGCAGGCGCCACATCCATTGTTTGCCGGTCACCAGGATTTCCATGGCGTCGGCGGGGGCCTGGGCGTAGTCGAAGAAGAGGTGTGCGGCCCAGAAGAACATCATCATGGCGAGCACGAAGGGCACGACGGTCCAGGCGGCTTCGAGGCGGTTACTGCCATGGATTTCGTCCGGGCGCTGGGTGCGATAGCGGCGGCGGTACCGGATAGCGAAGTAGGCGACGACGGCCCCGATGGCCACCACCCAGAAGACGGACATGAGGACCATGAACCAGTAGAAGACGTCCACCCTGGCGGCGAAATCGGAGGCGACTGGCGGCATTAATCGGAATTCGTTAGTCATTGTAAGCTATTGCCTTTGAAGCTGCGCCCTTACGCCGTTTGCTCCTTGAGTCTGCGCTCTTGCCGGAAGAAGTATGCAAGGCTTCCGAGCACCAGGAAGAGGGTGATCGCGCAGGCGGTGTTGACGACGCGATTGATGAGGAGGCCGTACTGCCCGGTGAGCGGGTCGTAGTGATAGCAGAGCAGGAAGAGCCGATCGACAATGGAGCCAATCCGGTTCTCGGACGCTTCGACCAGGCCGAGGCGCAGGCCGGTGGGGTCGTATTCGATACCGGGGAAGTAGCGGGAGACACGGCCTTCGGGCGTGAGAATGATGATCCCGCTCTTGTGGGCAAACTCGCCCGTTTCGGGGACATACTCGAAGCCAAAGCCGACGGCGTGGCAAAGTTTGGCAATGGGTTCTTCGTCGCCGACGAGGAAGTGCCAGCCCTTCTCGGCGCCGTCCCGCCCTAACTCGGCCAGGTAGGAGGCTTTTTTGGCGGCGGCGAGGACGTGGGTCTCCTCGTGATTAAAGCTCACGGTGATGGCGGTGTATTCCTTGCCGGGGGTGAAGGGAATCTCGCCCATGGCATCGACCATGCCGTTGAGCACGAGGGTGCAGAGCATGGGGCATTCGTAGTAGACGAGGGCCAGGAGAACGGGTTTGTCGTCGACGAGGTCCTGAAGCTGAATTCTACGGCCGGTTTCGTCGCGAAAACGGAGGTCGAGCGGGACGAGGGAGTCGAGACGTTGATCGAAGCGGACCTCATCCGGTTTCGGGGCTTGGACCGCCTGGGCCTGGATGGGCTGCAGGCTTGCGATGCAAAGGGCTACCGCGGCGATTGCCGTAACGGCGGCGGCTGTTCGGTCGTATCTGGTTCGCTTCTTCATGCTCTGCTCTTCGTTTCCGGGCGGTTCCGCCCGGATCCGCCGGGCTGCCCTATTCGCCGGTTCGGTTATTCAGGAATTCGGGTGACACCGGCAAACCTTGTTCAACCACCCGTTCCATGGCCTGATGCACGGGAATGCGGACAATACCGGCCTCCCGATCCATCCAGGCGTACTGATTTTTTACCGCGTCTTCACTGGCGCGGAAGGCCGCGAGATCGGCGGCTTCGTTGACTTGCAGAAGAGCCGTGGTCTCTGGGACGACCCGCTCTCTCGCGACCGGCGACACCTCGGCTTCGCGCACCTCGAATCTCGTGCGATAGGCGGAGAACATCCGACTCATGGCCACAAAGGTCAAGGCGGTGACAAGCAAACAAATGGCGACGACGGTCATCACCACGTTCAGGCGGAGGTCGCGGTCCTGGTAGGTGGGGTCCGCGATGCGGGGTTCTTCTGGCCGGGGATTATCCATGCTGCTGCACTCCGGGGCTGAAGGATGGGAGGGTGTCCGTAAAGCGCGGGTCGTGGAGGGCGATGAGCGGGCGGCGGGTGAGTTGACGCAGGAAGGCCCAGAGCCAGACACCGCCCATGCCGACGGGCAGGAGCAGGTCGAAGGGCGTGATGCGGAAGCCTTCGGTGAAGGTCGGCGCCACGACCCAGAGCATATCGACGAGGCGCATGGCAAAGATGAAAACGACGACGCGGGTCAAGAATTCGGCCTTGAGCTTGGCGTAGCGCGAGAGGAGGAGCAGAAACGGGAGCACGAAGTGGAAGAGGGTGAGGATGACGGCCACAAGCTGCCAGCCGGGGGTGCTGCGGTCGA
>SLOV01000025.1 GCA_007132345.1 Kiritimatiellia bacterium | reverse complement strand
TAGGCGCTATCCGTAATCTGTGCCGCCTCGGCATCGCGCATGCAATCGAGCAGGATACGGCGCAGCGGCTCGACCTCGAAGGACTGCTGGTCGGAGCGCGAACCCCAGCGCTGCTCCGTCAACGCGCGCAAAACATGGAGCACCGCCCAGGCGATTGCGAGGTCGGCAACCGGATATTCCTGCGCGTCGAGCACGCGAATCTCGATGGTGTTCCGCTCGAAGCGGGCAATGGCGCCGCGCGCGTTGGTCCATTCGTAGCGCAGGATACCGCCGGGGTCGTGCGGCTCGGCTTCGCGATAGAGCCGCTCCAGAATCTCGTGGCGATAGGCGGCCTCCGTGAAGACCGCTTCGGGAATCACCTTGCCGGCAATCGACGGGATCTTCTGCGCGTTGGTGCGATAAGCCTCCAGCCGCGCGTCGAGCAGTCCTGCAAAACGCCCGTCCAGATAGGGCGAGGCGGCGGCCAGGGCCGGGAGCAGAGGCAACAACAGACGTATCGCTGCATGCAGCCGCCCAAACTCGTCATCGCCCCGGAACGGTAGGTTGAGATGTTGCGATTGCAAGTTGGTCCACCCGTGCGTGCGGCAGCCGAAGATGGTGTCGAACTGACGGTAGATCTCGGCATATTCGTGCGGCCAGAGTTTGGCGTCGCGCTCCGGGTCCATCCACGGATGTGCCGCAGTGGGCATGAGCCGGGCATTCCAGGCTGCAAGCCGACGATTGATCTCCGCGACGTTTGCCTGAAACCGGTCCGCCACACCATCGAGCGTAGCGACGGGCTCGGTGACCTTCAATTCGAAGACATGCACCACGAGTTCGTTCGACCAGGTCAGATCATCGGCCTCGTGTTCGTTGACATAATCTCCGGCGGCAGCGCGCAGCAGTTCGTCCGCCAAGGGGCGTACGTCCATCGAGGCGGCATCGACGATCATATATTCGATCTCCACGCCAACCCGCTCGAAAAGGGAATAGCCCGGCACCTCGCTCATACCTCGCCGTCCCTCTGCCGCATGGCCTTCATGCGCTGCGCAAACACCTGCATGATGGTGTCATAGAGTTCATCCTTCAAGACGGCGTCTTCGAACCCGGCATCGATGCTGGGATTGTCGTTCACTTCAATGACATAGCAGCGGGACCCGATCTGCTTGAGATCCACGCCATACAGCCCGTTGCCGATGGTGCGCGCCGCGCGAAGCGCCGTTTGAACCACCTCAGCCGGCGCCTCGTCGATGGAGACGGTATCGACGTGCCCCTCCTCGCGGACCTGCCCTTCCTCGCCGCGCCGGATAATCTGCCAGTGCTTGCCGGCCATCCAGTATTTGCAGGCATAGAGCGGCTTGCCATCGATGATCCCGATACGCCAGTCGAACGGCGTCGGGAGAAATTTCTGGGCAATGAAGAGGTCCGACTTCTCCAGCAGTTTCCGGCCCACGGCCCGCAGCTCCGATTGGTCGTCCACCTTCACCACGCCTTCGGAGTAGGAGCTGTCCGGCTGCTTCAGAATGCAGGGCAGGCCCAGTTCATATTGCACGGTGTCCAGGTTGTCGCGGTGCACCACCACCGTCTTTGGGGTAGATATACGGTGCCGGTTGAGCACCTCCGCGAGGAAGACCTTGTTGGTACACTTCAGAATCGAGAGTGGGTCGTCGATCACCACCAGCCCTTCCGCCTCGGCGCGCCGCGCGAACCGGTAGGTGTGGTTCGTGACATAGGTCGTCTCGCGGATGAAGAGGGCATCATATTCCGGCAGGGAGCTGATTTCCTCCTTGTTGATGATGTCGGTGGCGATATCCAGCCGCTCCGCGGCGCGGCAGAAGTTCTTGATCGCGCGCGCATTCGACGGCGGGTGCGGATCGTCGCCGCCACAGAGGATCGCGAGATTGTAGCGCGGCGCTTTCTTTGGGCGCACCCGCCGGCCGCGCCCGGAGAAGTAGTCCGAGGCCACCTGCACGAGGAAGGGGCGGTGCGAGTCGGGCACCTCACTCACGCCGATGGGGCCAATCCGTTTCAGTTGCCAGACCGGGTTCTTCACGAACTCGGCGCGCAGGAGGGGCGCGCGAAAGAGCCCGAAGAGTTTCATGCTGAGCTGATCGTATCGCTTGGCCGTGTTGTGGCCGAAATAGACGCTGAGCGAAAAGCGGTCGCTCTGAATCGGGGCCAGGCTTTTTCGAATAAGCTGCTCCAGATCCTCCGAAACCAGGCGCACCATGGACGGTGAGTTCAGGTCGCGCAGGGTTCCGACATCGGGGATCGGCCGATGCCCGCGCGCCGCCGCCAGCAGCGACACGTAATAGCCGGTGGTCTGATAGCGGTACGAGGTGCAGAGGTTGAAGACCCGCGCGCCCGGAATGTGCGTGAAAACGGGATCGGTGATATAGCGGCGCGCCTGGACCACGTCCACGCCGGCGATCTCGAGAGGCCAGTTCTTGGGTTTATTAACCACCAGCAGGATCGGCATGGCGAATTCTACTCCCCTGCCCCGCTCCCGCGGGTTGCAGAATCAACAGATTTGCGTCGTACGTCAGAATCCCGAGCAGAATCGAACAAATCACCCTTTCGATCGGCACCTCGTATTGGTGCCGTTGTCCAAACGGGTTCGTCTTATACGGGTCGGCTACCCGCACACTTCGATCCTCCAGGTTGTAACCGCAGAGCACGACGAAATGGCCGGTGGGCTCCCCCCCGAGATCATCGTCTTGCAGGGTTTCGGGGCGCTCGCGGATGGCCCGATAGAGAAACGTGGAGCTGAGCCCGGTGAGCACGGGGATGCCGCCCTTCACGAAGCGGCGCAACAGGCCCGGCGTCAGGTCTTCGAGGTGCAACGTACCGCCGTGCTGGATGAACTCCTGGTAGAATCGCGTGGCGGTACGGAGTTTACGGTTCTTCTTGATCTTCGCCTGATCGCGTAGCCGAGCCTGGAGATTGCCCCCTTTATCGGCAAACCAGCTTGGATCGAAGATTTGCAGGTTATAGGTGTAGATGGTGGCCTCATAGCCACGCTGCAACGCATGGCAGGCCAGCATGACACCCAGCGTCCCGCCCGTCTCCAGTGACGGCACTTCCCGGATCACCTGTTCGAGCGGGATGTCGTCTCCGAAATAGCGGTAGACCGCATGCAGGCAGGTCGGCCCGCAGGAGGTCTGGTCCGGTTGCGGCAACATTTCGAAAGGCAAAGCGGCATCCACGCGCGGAGAATAAGAGATGCCTGTGGCGAAAGCAACAACCCAGGGAATGTACAAGGGGCGGACGGGACCATAGGTGAGACCACGGAACCGAACAGGGTATGCCCGCTGCATTTCGGCAAGTTCCTTCTTATTGAGGCATCCACCACCGATTCCACATTGCGCCTGACCTCGCTCGGCATGCTCTTTTCTGCCATTTCTCCACTTTCTCCTCTTAACGAATTCCGATCGGCTGCCGGGGGCACGCGGCAGCGCACCACGCCGTAATTGGCAGTCAAACGTTGCCCACGTGCCCCCCGCTGTCGTCATATTCCTTTGCGTCGGACCAGTTCATGAATAAACCGGAGCTTTTCGACCACGGGCGGCGGCAAAACGAATGGGTAAATGTCAGGCTGCCCCATGCCGCGATTAAGACTGTTGACGGCCAGGGTCAACGGCAACGCCGCCGACAGAATACTGTCTATGTCCGTTCCGCCGAACGGGTCAACCGTCGTCTGTAACGACAAGTGTCTCATATTTTCCAGATCCGGTGCGAGACGCATCCCGAATGCATGCGCCGTCTCCACAATGTCCAGCAGATGCATATAATGCGCCCAGGTCTCCGCCCAGTCTTCCCACGGATGGGCGGATGAATAGGCGCTGAGGTATTGTTCCTGCCAGTTGTTCACCGGACCGTTTCTGTAATACACGTCGAGCGCCTCGCCGTAATCGCGGCGTTCATCGCCGAATAAGGCACGGCAGCCTCCGAGTGTGTCGGGTTCCGGATAGACCAGCCGCTCCCAGTAATAGTGACCCACTTCGTGACGGAAGTGCCCGATGATCGTGCGATAGGCTTCGCCCATGGAAAGCCGGGCCTTCTCGCGATGGGCAGGATCCGCCTCAGCAATGTTGAGGGTAATCAAGCCGTTCAAATGACCGGTAAACACCGGACCGTCGTTTGGGCCTACCGCATCCTCCGAAAGGAAGTCAAAGGCGAGCCCATTTTCCGCATCCTCTGTCTTGCTCTTTAACGGGAGGCCGAGGCGCATCAGGCTGTAAATCAGACGCCGCTTCCCGCGTTCGATGGAACGCCAGGCCTCAAGGTTTTCAGCGATGTGAAGCGGCGGAATGGTCCGGTTCAGCCGGCAAGACAAACAAAAGCGTTCGCAACCCTTCGCATCGACCAGCCAGTTACAGGCCCCATGCGAGTGATTCTCGCAAAAGAGTACTTCACGATCCGGCGGTGTGTCCGATAACCAGACTCCATCCCGTTGACAGATCGCCTTAAAGGAGTGTCTCGAAGGGTAGAACCCCAAGACAGCGCCGCAACCCTCGCACCGGTGATTATCGAAGTAAACCGGTTGCCCGCAATTGTCGCATTGGAAGATATTCATATTGGCCGTCTGATGCCTTTCGGTTCATACCGTCTATCTCGTGCTGGAGAACAACCACGTTTCTGGTGACTCATTCCCTCTGCGCGGCGTCCCCCGTGAGGAGGGACGTTGTCCCACCCACAGGGGAACTCACGTCCGTCTAACTCCGGCCTCCATGGCATGGATGCTTATCACGGCCAGGAACGTACCATTGGTTGTCCAAGGGCAGCAAGCAGCCGGCGCCAAAGGCACTCTGGATGCCAAAGCACTAACTTAAGCCCGCTACAGGGCGTGTTGATCTATTCCAGAGGCGACGCGCGAGCGCGCGGCCTACACTCATTTTTCTAACGGATTGTAGGGCCTCCGCTTGCCGGAGGCCGCGTCTCTCGTGCTTCGATCCCGTACTCGTACACCTACTCGTACACGCCGTTCTCTCCGTCCGTCAGAAAAGCGACTTGCTTAGATCGATTACCCCACAAATATCCAGAGTTTCACGCGGGAGCAGGATGCTCCCTCCACCATGGGGCGGCAACCGGTGACCGGCACGGGGACTCCACAGGAAAGGCACCCGCTCAGAGCGCGATGGTGGAGGTCGGATTGGCACGATAATGGCTTGCTCCTGTTCCGACCTGGTCTATAGTGCCGGGCGAGGAATTCAGGGAAACGTCGCGGACTGGCGCGGCATCACCCGTAATTGGGAGGCGCAATCGTTATGGAACGTCAATGGTATTACGTTGTCGGGGGCAAGGAAAAGGCCGGGCCCGTCTCGGAAAGCGAACTGAAGCAGCGGATTCAGACCGGTCAGGTGCAACCCGCCGACCTGGTCTGGGCCGAGGGCATGAGCAACTGGCAGGCGGCCAGCCAGATTCCCAGCCTGACGGGCGGAGGCCCGTCGATGGCCGCCCCCGCCGCGGCCCAGTCCCCCATGCAACGCCCCTATGGCGCGGCGGCGAATGTTGGCGGAGACGTGGTTCCTGAGGGCCTTCTGGGCTGGAGCAAATTTGTCGGCATCATGACTATCCTCATGGGCGTCCTGAACTGCCTGACCTGCATCGGGATTCCCGTCGGGATCATGATGATCGTGGCCGGGAACGCGTTGATGGGAAGCCGGCGAACCCTGGAACAGTATGGCGGCACGGCACAGGCGATGGAGCCCTATCTGCAACACATCAAGAAGTTCCTCCTGATGCACGGCATCATCTACATCCTTGGCTTGGTCGGATTCGTGATCTACTTGATTGTGATGTTCTTCGTTATTGGTGGTGGCCTCATGAGCATGGGCGACTTCATGGGCAACTGATGACGCGCCCGGTTGTGACGCGCTGACACGCCGCGGTGGTAGCCGATGTTCGAACGCAGCTATACCATTCGAATGCGGGACAGCGATGCGGCGGGGCTTATCTACTTTGCCGAGCAGTTACGCATCGCGCACGAGACGTTCGAGGAATACCTGGAGTCGATCGGCGTCGGCTTTGGCAGACTGCTGCACGAGAAGGATTTCGTTTTCCCCATCGTCCACGCCGAGTCGGACTACCGCGCACCGCTCTCCGTTGGGGACCGGCTGACGATCCGGCTCGAAGTCGAACGAATCGGCGAGACGTCGTTCACGCTTCGCTATGCGCTACGCCGGGAAGACGGGGCGGAGGTTGGCACAGTGCAGACCGTGCATGTGGCCACGAGCCGGACGACCCGCAACAAGGTTCCCCTACCCGCCTCCATCCGGGAACTGCTGACGGCGCTCTAGCCAAAACGTAGCCGCCGCGGCTACGCGGTGGCCCTCATGAATGGGGAAAGTGTTTGAACCACGGATGCACGCGGATTCACTCGGATGATGAAGAATTTCACCACGAAGGACACGAAGGACACGAAGAACACGAAGATGGAAAGGGTCCACAAAGTAGCCGCCGCGGCTACGCGGTGGCAGTCGAGAACCCGCGCAAATTTTGGAGTGCGCTTTCTTGAAAGCGCTTTCCCCCGGGGGTTCTTGAACCCCCGGCAACTCAACGGATGACAGCCTCGTCCTTACTCTCCAAGCTTTCCCGGAAAGAAGAACCAGAAAGCTATACTCTATACTTTACTGGGTATCCCCATTCCTCGCACGTGCGCAGGGCTTGGTCGCTCATTTGTACACGTCCTTCCGGTCCCCGATGGCAATTACGAGAATAAGGAGGCGCTGATCGTGAATCTCGTAGATGACTCGGTAGGCACCGACCCGAATGCGCCATGCGGGGCGCCCGGAGAGTTTCGTGCAGCCAGACGGCCGGGGATCGGCTGCGAGTTCCCGTATTGCGGCAATGACGCGCTGCTGTTGTGTTAGATCGATTCGAGCGAGTTGCTTCTGGGCAATTAATTCGCAGGATATCGATGGCGTAGGTCACGTTTCGTAATCCTGCTGAATCTCGCGCACGGCTTGCTCGAAGGGCAGCCTGTCCGCGGCATGCGGCTGGGCCGCATCGTAGGCGCGAATGTCGTCAAGCTCCTCAAGCTCGCTGACGATCAGATCCCACTCGGCCGCCGGCAGCAGCACAGCCTTGCGCTGATGGTGCTCGTCGACAACATATTCTGGATGCACAGTTACCATAGCTTGACCTCAGAAGCAGTATTCATGCGCTGCTCCTGCCGGTCAATCGTTTTGCTCATGCGAGCGGCAGGACTGTGTGGCGCGCAAGAAAGCGGGTTCCCACCTTCGCTCGCTACGGCGGGCAGGCGAGACCCCGCTCCAAAATTTGGAGTGCGCTTTCTTGAAAGCGCTTTTCCCCCGGGGGTTCTCGAACCCCCGGCAACTCAACGAATGACTGCCTCGTCCCCACTCTCCAAGCTTTCCAGGAAAGCAGAGCAGTCTTTGCCGTCCCCGAACAGCGGGCGCCGGTCGATCCCCCGATTCATCACATGGTAGATCGCACTTTCGTACCGGACGCTGCCCCTTCCCGCCATGACGCAACGACGACCTCAACACGCGACCGACAGAAATCTGTACTCTATTTTTATGGGTATCGACAAGGCTCTCTCCAGAGGCGGGCGAGGCGGGACAAGGCTCGCGACAATGATTTGAGGAATGGGCCGGTGCCCCACCGTCAGTGTTCTTCACCGGAATCGAATCTGGATACACGACCCCACCCCGCCCGATTGTCTCGGCAGGTATCCCAACCGCATCGAGACCTCAAAGGACAAGAAGCTTGTGGCCGCAAGGGCAGAACTGGAACAGATTACGAGAGAACGAGACTGACCTCAGAGCCTTCGGGACCGGCGTCATTCTGCACGTATGCCGGGACTGACCCCTATCCCCCTCCTATCCCCCTGGGACTGACCCCTATCCCCCTCTGGAGGAGTCAGTGCCGCCTCAGCGGCACAGGCGGCCATCTTTTCTAGTTTTTCTCTTTCTTGGCTTCTTCGGGAACCATGCAGTCTGGTTCTGGTAGTCCTGCATGAACAGTGCAAATCTCCGCATACTTTTATCGACCACGTCTACTTCTCTGGCCTTTGGAATTGTGAAGGCTGCAATCATACTCTTGGGTTTGTCACAGGGGACGGACACACGCACAGAGTGTCGATCGTCGGTGAGTGAATTCGCGGCCGAACGCATTTCTGCGAGATGCTTTTCTTCGGGTGCGACGCTGATATCCACTTGTACCTGAACATCCATCTATCCCGCTCCGTTCATCATCTCATGATCCCAACGTCAGGCCTCTGAGGCGCGCGACAAGCGCGTACTCAGGAGGCCTTTGTTGAGTGGTATTCATTTTATGGCATGCGCCAAGGTGTCATGAACCCAGGCATTCAGGCTCTTCCGGGCTTTCTTGGCTCGTATTGCAAGCGTCTTGTGAAGTTCGGGTTCAAGCCTCACCATGAATTTTCCTGAATAGGGTTTCTCAGGGGATTCGCCGCGCTGCGCACAAAAGTCGAGATAGTCATCCACGGACTCCTCGAACGCTTTTCGCAGCTCCGCTACCGTTGATCCCTGAAACGTCACAACATCGCGGAGATTGATGACTTCACCATGAAACATATCTGCTTCATCATCAAACTCGACCTGTCCTACATATCCTTTGTATTCCATCAGGATATCACCTCCGCTTCGGCTAAGAATCGTCTCATGGAACTGACGGCACCTTTATCCGTCACCCGCTCAGGATGTGGCCGATGGAAAACGGCACGTACCCCATTCAGGTGAATCCGCACTCTCGAACCTCGTCCTTCCGTAACCTCGCCACCCAAAGCGAGAATCAATCGCTCGATATCTCTCCAGGGGATATCCGACCGTTCAGGCCGCTCGGATATCTTCCTCAGCGTACGCTGGTGCTTCGCGTTCACCATCACCTGACGATATCAGACAATGATATCATGTCAAGGCGGATCGATGAAATATTCTTCCACTCAACTTCAGCCAGCAGGGGCGACGGAGTCGTACCCTGGCTGGCCTTGTTGGGAGTTTCGTTCTTCGTTC